>CAIYKK010000132.1 GCA_903926695.1 uncultured Burkholderiales bacterium | reverse complement strand
TCGTCGATCAGGAGCAGGTCGAGGGCGTGGTAGCGCGCCTTGAAGTCTTCAAACGTCTTGCGCTGGTAAGCCTTGACAACATCGGAGACAAACTGCTCGGCGTGGATGTAAAGCACCCTGGCCGCCGGGTTGTCGCCCACCAGCTTGTTGCCGATGGCGTGCATCAGGTGCGTTTTGCCCAGGCCGACGCCGCCGTAGATGAACAAAGGGTTGTAAAGCTGGCCCAAGCTGTTAGCCACATGCAGCGCGGCGGCGCGTCCCATGCGGTTGGCCGTGCCTTCGATCAGGGTGTCAAAGGTCAGCGCCGAGTTGAGCCGGTTTTTAAAAACGGACTTGGCCGCGTCTTCGGGCGCATTGACAGCCAACGGCTCGGGTGCGCCGACGGTTTCGAGTTTTCTGGCAAGCACGTCGGACTTGACGGGTGCCTCACGCGGTGCCAGCGTCAACTCGATGGGAATCGTCTGGCCCGCGACTTTTTCCAGCAGGGCCGTGATGCGGGTTGCGTACTGGGCGCGCACCCAGTCAAGTTTGAAGCGGTTGCCCACCTGCACCGTCGCTTTGGACAGGTCGGGCGCAACGCTGACCACCAGCGGGCGTATCCAGGTGTTGAACTGCTGCTCGGGCAGTTCTTGAGCCAGATGGTCAACACAGGTCTGCCACAGCTCATGGCTCAGACTACGCACGAACGCCTTGCTCATGACCGTTTTGGCGCGGAATGCTGCTGCGAAGCGGCACCCAGCCGCTTGTGGATATTGTTAATTTTAGGCACCCGCAATTGTAGTCGGGGCGCCAAGTTATCCACAACCCGGCAGCCCCCCAGACGGCCCGGAGTGTGCCTGCGGCGCTGCGGCGAAGGCACTGGATACAACCTTAACAGGGTAAAAAGTGCCTTCAAGGAGGGTAAAAACCCAAAATTTCCGGCCAAAACCAGCCTTGGAAAAAGTGGCTATTCCACTCCTTCAAGGCTAAAAAGAGCTGTGGATAACCCTGTTGATAACTTCGGGATAACTTACGAGTTATCCACAGGCAAAGGGCAAATCGAAAAGTTGTTCATATTTCATCCACCGCTTGTACAGCGGTTTTACACAGGGTTATCAACTGGTCAAGTCATTGATTTTTAACAAGAAAATTGACTTATCCACAGAAAAGTACCCACTCTACTACTACTACTATCTTTATATTAAAGAATTAAGAAGATAGAGAGAGGCGAGAGAAAAACTGCCAGCCACTCGATTTTGACCTACTTGGCCAGCCAGTTCAAGCCATGTTTGAAGCCTTAGCGGCCAGCCCAGTCAAGTGCCACGGCTGCAGCCGCGCTCGGGGCTTGTTGCCGTGGTGGAGAAATCTGTGATAATCACGGGTTTTCCAGATTCGCAGCGGCTTGATGCGGCCTGCGTCGGCTAGCCGGTAAATTTTGCCCAGCTGCAGCAGGCGAAGGGCCAGGCTCCTGGGATTTTGGCCGGCAGGGCTGTGGCTGCACAGCTCCCGGAATCATTGAATCGCCTCGTGCAGCTTTGCCGCCGAGCGACCCGTAACACGCCCGAGAGGGCAAGCAGGATTTACCATGAAACGCACCTACCAACCTTCCAAAGTCAAGCGCGCCCGCACCCACGGTTTTCTGACCCGCATGAAAACGCGTGGCGGCCGCGCCGTCATCGCTGCGCGCCGCGCCAAAGGCCGCAAGCGTCTGGCCGTCTAAGCGGTTTTGCGGCAGCAATCGGCCTTCGACTGCTTTTGAGCAAATGTTTGGCGCCAGTGCAGCGGCTTAAAACCCGGCCCCAGTTCCAGGCCGTCCTGGCTGGCGTCATGATCGCCAAAACTCCCCATTTCGCCTTGCACCGCTGTGCGCTTAACGCCAAGGCTGCGCAGCCCGGCGCAGCGCCCAGAGTTGCGGCACTGTTTGCGGCGCAGGCCATGTGGATAGGCGCCATGACACCCAAACGCTGGGCCAAGCGGGCCGTCACGCGCAACGCCATCAAGCGCCAGATTTATGCCGTCAGCGCGGAGTTCGCTGACCGGTATCCGCAGGCGGCCTTTATCGTTCGACTGCGCAGCGCATTTGCCCGTACCGAGTTTGTCAGCGCCGAGTCTGACCAGCTCAAGCAGGCGGTGCGCACCGAGGTCCAGGCGCTGATGCTCGCGGGTGCAAAAGTGTCATGAAAGTTATGTTTTTGACCCTGATGCGCCTGCCGCAGCACCTGCTGATCACGCTGGTCAAGGGCTACCGCCTGCTGCTCAGCCCTTGGCTGGGTTCGGCCTGCCGGTTTGAGCCCAGCTGCTCGGCCTACTCCCTGCAGGCCCTGCAGCAGCACGGTGCGGCCCGTGGCGCTTACCTGACGCTGCGCCGTCTCGGGCGCTGCCAGCCTTGGTGCGAGGGCGGTCATGATCCGGTGCCACCTTGCCATTCAGCTTCTTTTTTCAGCCGCCTGCTCACGCCGGCAGTTTCCCTTCCTTCTAAAAAGACGCCGTCATGAACGACATCCGCCGCACCATTTTGTGGGTGATTTTTGGCTTTTCTATGGTCTTGTTGTGGGACCAATGGCAGGTTTTTAACGGCCGCAAAGCCACTTTTTTCCCCGCCAGCACGCCGGTGGCGGCCAAGGCGGCCGCTTCCAGCGCTGCCGTGCCGCCAGCAGCTGTCAACGCCACGCCAGGGGCCGTGCCAGGAGGTACGCCGCTGACGACCAAGTCCGGTGAGCAGGTGGTGGTTAGCACCGACGTGTTGTCCCTGACCTTTGACAGCGAAGGCGGCACCCTGGTTCACTCCGCGTTCAGCCAGTACAAGGACATGACCGAGAAGGACAAGGGTTTTGTGCTGCTCGACGAAAGCGTCAGCCGTGTCTATGTGGCCCAGACTGGCCTGATCGCTGGCGGCAGCGGGGCCGCGTTTCCGACGCACAAAACCCCGATGACCCTGGTGCCCGGCGAACGCAGCCTCAAGGACGGGCAAAACGAATTGCAGGTGAAATTCGAGTCGGCTGACATCGGCGGCGTCAAGCTGGTCAAGACCTATACCATCAAGCGCGGTGCTTACGACGTGGCTGTGCGCCATGATGTGATCAACACCGGCAGCGCGCCGGTGGCGCCCCAGCTCTACTTGCAACTGGTGCGCGACGGCAACAAGCCGCCCGGCGAGTCCTCGTTTTATTCCACCTTCACCGGCCCGGCGATTTACACCGAAGCCAAAAAATACCAGAAGGTCGATTTCAAGGACATCGAAAACAACAAGGTCGATGTGGAAAAGCAGGCAACCAACGGCTACGTGGCCATGGTGCAGCACTACTTTGCCGCCGCCTGGATCTTGCCCGAGGGTCTCAAGCGTGACCTGTTTCTGCGCAAGGTCGATACCAACCTGTACGCCGTGGGCATGATCACGCCGCTCGACGCCATTGCGCCGGGCGCGACCAAAACGCTGGACGCCAAATTTTTCGTCGGCCCGCAGGAAGAAAAAGTCCTTGAAGCCCTGACGCCCGGCCTGGAACTGGTCAAGGACTACGGCTGGCTGACCATTTTGGCCAAGCCGCTGTACTGGCTGCTCGACAAGCTGCACAGCGTCATTCAGAACTGGGGCTGGTCCATCATGGCGCTGGTGCTGCTGCTGAAAATCGCGTTTTACTGGCTCAACGCCAAGGCCTACGCCAGCATGGCCAAGATGAAGGCCGTCAATCCGAAAATCACCGAGCTTCGTGAGCGCCTCAAAGACAAGCCGCAGGAAATGCAGCAGGCGATGATGAAGATTTACCGCGACGAAAAAGTCAACCCGATGGGCGGCTGCTTCCCCATCATGATCCAGATTCCGGTGTTCATTGCGCTGTACTGGGTGCTGCTGTCGAGCGTGGAAATGCGCAATGCGCCGTGGATTTTGTGGATTCATGACCTGTCGTCCAAAGACCCGCTGTTCATTCTGCCTATCGTCATGACCATGACGACGCTGCTGCAGACCGCCCTGAACCCCGCGCCGCCGGACCCGATGCAGGCCAAGATGATGTGGTTCATGCCGCTGATTTTCAGTGTGATGTTTTTTGCCTTCCCGGCTGGCCTGGTGCTGTACTGGATCACCAACAACATCCTGTCGATTACCCAGCAGTGGGTCATCAACACCCGGATGGGTGTGCCGCCGCAGTTCCACCTGCCGAAGTTCAAATAAGCTAAAAAGGGCCGCTTCAAGCGGCCCTTGAACATGGTGCCCCTCGCATGCTGGCTCGTCATCATCATCCCATCGCGGCCATTGCCACGGCACCCGGCCGGGGCGCGGTCGGCATCGTGCGGGTGTCTGGCGTGCAGTTGGCACCAGTCGTTAGCGCTATTTGCGGGCGAGCGCTGGCACCGCGCCAAGCCAGCTATTTACCTTTTTGCGACGCGCAAGGGCAAGTGATTGACAAGGGGCTGGCGATTTTTTTTCCCGCGCCACACTCCTACACAGGCGAAGACGTGCTGGAGCTGCAGGCGCACGGCGGCCCAGTCGTGCTGCAACTGCTGCTGGCACGCTGCCTGGAAGCGGGTGCAGCGCTGAATCCGGCCACCGGCCAGCCAGCGCTGCCCGGCCTGCGGCTGGCCCAGCCGGGCGAATTCACCGAACGCGCTTTTCTCAACGACAAAATCGACCTGGCGCAGGCTGAAGCCATTGCCGACTTGATCGACGCCAGCACCGAAACGGCGGCACGCTCGGCGGCGCGCTCCATGTCGGGCGAGTTTTCTGAGGTCATCAACACGCTGCTGGCGCAATTGATCCACCTGCGCATGCTGGTCGAGGCGACGCTGGATTTCCCCGAAGAAGACATCGACTTTTTGCAGCAGGCCGACGCGCACGGCCAATTGCAGCGCCTGCAGGCCACGCTGGTCAGCGTGATGCAGCGCGCCACGCAGGGCGCCATCCTGCGCGAAGGCATCAAGGTGGTGATTGCCGGGCAGCCCAATGTCGGCAAAAGTTCGCTGCTCAACGCGCTGGCCGGTGCCGAACTGGCCATCGTCACGCCGATTGCGGGCACCACGCGCGACAAGGTTTCGCAGCTGATCCAGATCGAGGGCGTGCCGCTGCATGTGGTCGATACGGCTGGCCTGCGCGAGACGCTCGACGAGGTCGAAAAAATCGGCGTGCAGCGCGCCTGGGGCGAAATTGAAAGCGCTGACGCGGTGCTATTCCTGCACGACCTGACCCGGCAGCAGGCGGCTGGCCCGACGGGTGAAGCTGCCAGCTATCTGGCCGATGAGGCCGTTCTGGCGCGCACGCTGACCGAAAAACTGCCAAAAAACACGCCGGTGATTGATGTCTGGAACAAGGCCGACAGCGCCCCGGCAGCGGTGCTGGCGCAAGTGAAAAGCGGCGTGCTGATTTCCGCTAAAACCGGCGCCGGCCTGCAAAGCCTGCGCGAAAAACTGCTGCAAGTGGTCGGCTGGCAAAGCGCGCCCGAAGGCATTTTTATGGCCCGCGAGCGCCATGTGCAGGCTCTGCAGCGCGTTCAGTCGCAGCTGGAAACGGCCCAGATGCAGCTCCACGCCGCGCAGCCCGCGCTGGACCTGCTCGCCGAAGACCTGCGCCAGGCCCAGCTGCACCTGAGTCAAATCACCGGCGCGTTCAGCTCCGACGATCTGCTGGGCGAGATTTTTTCCAGCTTCTGCATCGGAAAATAGCGTTCTTTGCGCCGACCTGCGGCGCTGGCGTGAAGCGGTTGCTGGTCCGGGCGGCGTGAGGTCGGCCCCAGCGGATTGCTAAAAAGCCAAAAAAACGCATTTCAGAAGTTTTTTAAGCAAATGTCGCCAGCGATTGGATACATTCATGCATGAAGTAAAAAATGCTGCGGCGATGGCAGCAGGTTTGGCTTGCAGTCACGTAACGTCCTCTCTTGCGTGAAGGAGGGGCTTTATTCCTCACGAGAACTACATGTCTATTTTCAACTGGTTTTCCCATCCCGCCCAGGCCAATTCCCCCAACCCGTCCAACCCGGAAGAGCCGGGCCGCACGCCCACTGGCCGCAAAAAAGAAAGCGCACCGCCGCCTAAAGACAGCGAGATCGATCAGCGCAGCGATCGCACCAAAATGCGCCACTTGCGCCGCGACCAGTCGTTTGTGGCGATCCGCGAGGCGCTGACCCGAGCGGGTATCTTGTCCTCCAACTACAAGTTCAAGGTGTTTTCCGAAGACCTCTCGGGCAGCGAATTTGTGGTCATGATCAACTTGGTGACGATGGTCGGAGATCCGCCGCCCAGTTTGAACGACATGGAGGCGGTCATCATTGACAACGCCAAGGCGCGTTTTGACATCGTCATCACGGCCGTGTACTGGCGCATCACCGAAATAGCTGCCGCCGGAAAACCGGCAGCGCCACTTGTAGCCGCACGCGCACCCGTCCCGCTGCCTAAATCCAAATCCAAATCGTCTCACGACACGATTGACGCCGACGAGGTGCTGGCTTTTCAGCAGGCGCTGGTGGCCGCCTCCGCACAGGGCCAGACGGCACCGCTCGAAAAAGAAAGCAAGGACAGGTTGATCAAACCGCGTACCCAGCCGGGTGATTTTGAAGACACCCAGCTGGTGGAGTCGAAAGCGCCCCTGGTCATCAGCAAAACGCAGTCTGGCGATGCGACCTGATCGCCGGGCACTCTCATGCGCTGGCTGGCAGCGCCATACCACCCGGCGCGGGGGCATTTCAGACGCGCAGCAGGGCTTCCTCGGCCAGCGCCAGAGCTTCGGGCTTGCCTGACAGCACCAGCGTGTCGCCGTCGTGCAGGCGGGTGTCTTTTTGGACCTTGATGGTTTTGCCGTTGCCCCGGCGTAGGCTGACCACCTGCACGCCTGCGCTGTGCAGCGTCAGCGCGCCCAGCGGCTGGCCTATGGACAGGATGCCCGGCGGCAGCGTGATGCTGGAGAGGCGCTCTTGCTCCAGCTCGCTGGCGCCGTGGTCATCGGCGCCGCGAAAATAGCCGCGTAGCAGGTTGTAGCGCGCATCGCGCTGGTCCTGCACCACCCGTATCACCCGGCGCATGGGCACACCCACCAGCGCCAGCGCATGGCTGGCCAGCATCAGGCTGCCTTCAATCGCTTCGGGCACCACTTCGGTGGCGCCTGCGGCCTGCAGTTTTTCCAGATCGCGGTCGTCGGCGGTGCGCACAATCACGGGGATCGATGGCGCATGGCTGCGGATATTGGCCAGCACCTTGAGGGCGCTGGCGGTGTCCAAATAAGTGATCACCACGGCGCTGGCACGCGATAGGCCCGCCGCGATCAGCGACTGCAGCCGCACCGCATCGCCAAAAACCACCGAGTCGCCCGCTGCTGCGGCCTGGCGCACGTGGTCCGGGTCTAAGTCCAGCGCCATGTAGGGAATGCTTTCGCGCTCCAGCATGTGGCCCAGGTTCTGGCCGCAGCGGCCATAGCCGCAGATGATCACGTGTTTGTTGATGTTGATGGATTTGCTGGCAATCGAGGTCATCTGCAGCGACTGCAGCATCCACTCGCTGGCGACCAGCTTCATCACGATGCGGTTGCTGTGCATGATGATGAAGGGTGTGGCCACCATCGACAGCACCATGCTGGCCAGAATCGGGTTCATCAGGCTCACGGGGATGAGCTTGCTGCTCTGGGCCAGCGACAGCAGCACAAAGCCGAATTCGCCCGCCTGCGCGAGATACAGCCCGGTGCGCAGGGACACGCC
Source organism: uncultured Burkholderiales bacterium (assembly GCA_903926695.1). Taxonomy (GTDB): domain Bacteria; phylum Pseudomonadota; class Gammaproteobacteria; order Burkholderiales; family Burkholderiaceae_C; genus Polaromonas. The sequence goes on along the minus strand of CAIYKK010000132.1, from coordinate 14,873 downwards.
CGTGGTCGCGCCCAGCCAGCGCGCCAGCGCGGTGACCAGCACCATTTTAAAAACCAGCGGCAGCGCCAGCAGCGCCAGCACCAGCACCCAGTGCGTCACCACTTCGCGCCAGTCCAGCATCATGCCGACGCTGATAAAAAACAGCCCGAGCAGCACATCGTGAAACGGGCGGATGTCAGTTTCCACCTGGTGCTTGTACTGGGTTTCGGAAATCAGCATGCCGGCAATGAAAGCGCCCAGCGCCAGGCTCAGACCGGCCAGCTCCGTCAGCCAGGCCAGCGCCAGCGTGACCAGCAGCAGGTTGAGCACAAATAATTCTTCGCTCTTGCGCCGCGCCACCAGCGTGAGCCACCAGCGCATCACGCGCTGCCCGCCGGTCAGCAGCACGCCCAGCAGCACGGCGGCCTTGAGCCCGGCCACGCCCAGGGCGGTGAACAGCTCGTCAGGCGATGAGCCCAGCGCCGGAATCAGCACCAAGAGCGGCACCACCGCCAGATCCTGAAACAGCAGCACGCCCATCACCCGCTTGCCGTGCTCGCTGGCCAGCTCCAGCCGCTCGGCCAGCAGCTTGACCACGATGGCCGTGCTGCTCATGGCAATCGCACTGGACAGCGCCAGCGCGGGCTGCCATTCCAGCTTCCACCAGCCCGGCGCCGTCTGTACCAGCAGCGCCGATAACAGGGTGATCAGCGCCATCGTCAGCGTCACCTGCAGCAGGCCCAACCCGAAGACATGGCGGCGCATGGTGCGCAGCTTGGGCAAATTAAATTCCAGCCCGATGACAAACATCAGGAACACCACGCCGAACTCGCCCAGATGGCGCACGCCGTCGGCGTTGCGCGCCAGGGCCAGCGCGTGCGGCCCGATCAGCACGCCCACGGCCAGATAGCCGAGCATAGGCGGCAGCTTGAGCGAGCGGCACACGACCACGCCCAGCACGCCAGCCAGCAGGTAAAGCAAGGTGATTTCAAGCGCACTCATAGGGGGTGATGTTAGCGGATGGCTTTGCGCCCGCTGTCGCGTGCCTCGATAGAATGCGCCTATGAAATTTGACGCCGCCAGTTTGAATGCCGCACAGGCCCTGAGTCTTGCCCGAAAAACCTTCGAAATTGAAGCGGCCGCCGTCAGGCGTCTGGCCGAGCGTGTCGGCGACGAGTTTGTCCAGGCGGTGGCGCTCATGGCCGCCTGCCGTGGCCGCGTGGTGGTCATGGGCATGGGTAAAAGCGGCCACATCGGGCGCAAGATTGCCGCCACGCTGGCCTCCACCGGCACCCCGGCGCTGTTTGTGCATCCGGCCGAGGCCAGTCATGGCGATCTGGGCATGATCCAGTCCAGCGACGTGGTGCTGGCCATTTCCAATAGCGGCGAAAGCGAAGAAGTTGTGGTTATTTTGCCGGTGCTCAGCCGTCTGGGCGTGGCGCTGATCGCCATCACCGGCGGGCTGCAATCGACGCTGGCGCGGCAGGCGCAGGTCGTTCTGGACAGCAGTGTGGCTCAGGAAGCCTGTCCGCTCAACCTGGCGCCCACGGCGAGCACGACCGCGCAGCTCGCGCTCGGCGACGCGCTGGCTGTGGCGCTGCTGGACGCACGCGGCTTTCGCGAGGAAGACTTTGCCCGCTCCCACCCCGGCGGCGCGCTGGGGCGCAAGCTGCTCACCCATGTGAGCGACGTGATGCGCAGCGGCGCGCAGGTGCCGCAGGTGCAGCGCGGCACCTCGTTCACCGAACTCATGCGCGAGATGAGCGTCAAGGGTCTGGGCGCTTCCGCCGTGGTGGACGAGGACGGGCGGGTGCTGGGCATTTTCACCGATGGCGACCTGCGCCGCCTGGTTGAAAAAGGCGTCGATCTGCGCAGCTTGACTGCCGATGAAGTGATGCACGCCCATCCGCAAACCGTGCATACCGATTCCCTCGCGGTGGACGCGGTTGAACTGATGGAGCGCCACTGCATCAACAGTGTGCTGGTGGTTGATGCCGATGGCCGACTGTGCGGTGCGCTGAACACCAACGATTTGATGCGCGCCAAGGTGATCTGATATGCCAGCTGTTTTATCCTCCCCGGCCAGCGGGCCTGCGCTGAACTTTGCGCCCGAGCTGCTGCTGCGCGCCCAAGGCGTGAAAGTGGCATTTTTCGATGTGGACGGCGTGCTGACCGATGGCGGGCTGTATTTTTCCGAATACCCCGAATACCCCGACGGCCACGAGCGGGCGCTGACGCAGGGCGGTGTGCGCTCGGCGGGCGAGACCATCAAGCGTTTTAACACCCTGGACGGTCACGGCCTGAAACTGCTGCAGCAAGCGGGCATCACCCCCGCCGTCATCACCGGCCGCGACAGCGCCGTGCTGCGCGCCCGGCTGCAGGCGCTGGGCATCGTCCACGCGCAGTTTGGCACCGAAGACAAGCGCCCCGCCGCTGAACAGATTCTGCAAACGCTGGGCCTGGACTGGAGCGCCGCCGCCGCGATGGGCGACGACTGGCCGGACCTGCCGATGATGACCTGCGCCGCCTTAAGCTGCGCGCCCGCCAACGCGCACCCGGAAGTCCGGGCACGCGCCGCGTATGTCACCCAGGCCAGCGGCGGCCACGGCGCCGCCCGCGAATGGTGCGACCTGCTGCTGATCGCCAGCGGACGTTATGCTACTCTGCTGGCCGGGTACACCCGGTGAGCGGTAGCCAACTGGTGCCTGACCAAGGCCGCGAGACAGCGCTCCAGCGGCTCAAGGCCGGGTGGCGGACGGGCCTGCGCCTGTGGGACCGCATGGCCATGTACATGCCGCTGCTGCTGATGGGCGCCTTGGCACTGGGCACCTACTGGCTGGTGCGTACCACACCCGGTTTGAGCACGCTGGAAGCGGCCAAGCCAGTCAGCCATGAGGTGGACTACTTCATGCACGATTTCACCGTCAAATCGTTTGACGCGGCTGGCAAGCTCAAAAGCGAGATTTACGGCACCGAGGCGCGGCATTTCAGCGACACCGACATTCTGGAAATTGACCGGGTGCGTATCCGCAGTATCACGCCCCAAGGCCTTCTGACCACGGCGACAGCCAACCGGGCCTATGCCAACAGCGACGGCTCGCAGGTCCAGCTCACCGGCAATGCGCGGGTGGTGCGCGAGGCCAGCCGCAATCCGTCCGGCCAAGACACGCCGCATCTCGAATTCCGTGGCGAATTCCTGCAGGTCTTTCTGAATGAGGAGCGGCTCCAGTCTCACCTGCCCGTGGTCTTGATCCGGGGCGCAGACCAGTTCACTGGCAATACTTTTTCGTACAGCAACCTTGAGCAGGTGGCAGTTCTGAGCGGGCGCGTGCAGGGCGTTTTGATGCCAAAACTGGTCAGCCAAGCCGCGCCCCGCTCCAGGCTGCCTGCCAGCGCGCCTTTGCCTGGCCGCTGATTGAGGATGTTGGTAGATATCGGGGTGATGGCCTCGTGGGTGTGAAGTTGGGCGTAGAAATGCAAAAAGGCTTCAAAACCGGGGTTTTGAAGCCTTTTTAGTTGCTCTTCAGTCAGAAACTGAAGAGACTGTTGGTGCAGGCAGCGAGCCTGCAGGGTAAAAGCAGGGCTTAGTAGCCGCCGCGTCCACCGCCGCCGCCGCCACCGGAGCGTCCGCCGCCAGCGCCGCCGCCGCCGTACGGGCTACGGAAACCGCCTTCGCTGCCGCCGGAACGACCGCCGCCGCCGCCGCCACCACCGTAGCCGCCGCCACCACCGCCAGCACCGCCGCCGTAGCCGCCACCACCGCCGCCGAAGCCGCCGGTACGTGGAGGACGAGCCTCCATCGGACGTGCTTCATTGACCACAACGCTACGGCCGCCCAGAGGCTGGCCGTTCATGCCGTTGATAGCGGCTTGTGCTTCTGCATCGCTGCCCATTTCCACAAAGCCAAAGCCTTTAGAGCGGCCGGTGTCGCGCTCCATCATGACTTTAGCGCTGGTGACAGCGCCGAATTGGCCAAAAGATTGTTGCAGGTCTTCGTCACGCACCGAGTAAGGCAGGTTGCCGACGTAAAGTTTGTTGCCCATGAAGGGACTCCTCTAAAACACAAAAATAAAAGCGATGGGGTCCCGAAAGCACAACAAATCTTCAACGTACCGCTGTAGCGCGCGAAACTGACCGATCACCTAACATGCGCGAATTTTTGGATTCGCACAGGCATATTATGCTCCAGTTATTCAAAACGCAAAGTGGGCGTTTTTCTGGCATTGCCCACTTCTGTGGTGCCTCAAAAACAAGCTGCGGCCCTGCTTAAAAGCCAGCGCTGCAGGCTACGGCCTTTTTTCACAGGCTTGCGTGCCGGTGAACGGGGCGGATCGGAAGCCGGGACGCACCGGCCAGACTTCATACGCTAAGAGCCGGATGCGGCTTTTTTAGAATGAAAAAGCAGTTTTTTGGTTTAAAAGCAGTAAATTGAATGTTGTTGACAACAGTTGCAGCCATTGTCTAAATAAAAAGCTGGCGCTGATCCAGCTTGGATCTTCCCGCATTGAGGCCGGATTCGGGGCTTGCGGCCCGCCATGCGCAGGTGTTTTAAGGAGGGGCAAAGGCGGCAGGGCGTCCTTGCGACGCCCTATTCTGTCAAAACATCACTATAAAAGTTACAAAAATTTCATACTAAAGCGGATTTTTGTTTTCCTGCGACCGGATTTTTACCAGTTCACTTCCCGGTCGGGCGTGGCGCCGATACGGTGAATCGACAAATCCGCGCCTTCATACTCTTCTTCCTGGCTCAGGCGCAGGCCCAGCGTCGCCTTGAGCGTGCCGTACACCGCAAAGCCCATCACGAGCGCCCAGCTCACGCCCATTGCGCTGCCGATCAGCTGCGCGCTCAGGCTCACGCCGCCGATGCCACCCAAGGCTTTACTGCCGAAAATGCCTGCAGCGATGCCGCCCCAGGTGCCGCACAACCCGTGCAGCGGCCACACGCCCAGCACGTCGTCGATTTTCCATTTGTTCTGCGTCCAGGTGAACATCAGTACAAACACCGCGCCCGCAATGGCACCGACCACCAGCGCGCCCAGCGGATGCATCACGTCCGAACCCGCGCACACGGCCACCAAGCCAGCCAGCGGGCCGTTATGCACAAAACCGGGGTCGTTTTCGCCCAGCACCAGCGCCACCAGCGTGCCGCCCACCATCGCCATCAGCGAGTTCACGGCGACCAGGCCCGAAATTTTGTCCAGCGTCTGCGCGCTCATCACGTTAAAGCCGAACCAGCCGACGATCAAAATCCACGCGCCCAGCGCCAGAAACGGAATGTTCGACGGCGGATGAGCCGACATCGCGCCGTCCTTGCGGTAGCGGTTGCTGCGCGCGCCCAGCAGAATCACGGCGGGCAGCGCCAGCCAGCCGCCCAGTGCATGCACCACGATGGAGCCTGCAAAGTCGTGAAACTCCGCGCCGGTCAGCTCCTTGAGCCAGGCCTGCACGCCAAAATGCTGGTTCCACGCGATGCCCTCAAAAAACGGATAGACAAAACCGACGATCACGGCGGTGGCAATGAGCTGTGGATAAAACCGCGCCCGCTCGGCAATACCGCCCGAAATGATGGCCGGAATCGCCGCCGCAAAGGTCAGCAAAAAGAAGAATTTGACCAGTTCATAGCCGTTTTTCGCGGCCAGCTGCTCGGCCCCGACAAAAAAATGCGTACCGTAAGCCACGCCGTAGCCGACCACAAAATAGACCACGGTCGAGATGGAAAAATCCACCAGAATTTTCACCAGCGCGTTGACCTGGTTCTTTTTGCGAACCGTGCCCAGCTCCAGAAAAGCAAAACCGGCATGCATGGCAAGCACCATGATGCCGCCCAACAGGATGAACAAGGCATCCGAGCCCTGTTTTAGTGCGTCCATAACTCTCTCTTTTGAATGAAATGTATTGTGTTGGTGCGTTTTAGATGAAATTCCAGGAAACGCACCAAATTTAAGCAAGAACTGCGCCAAATCATCCCATAAAGGTGCAATGCGCTGAAAAGCGCACCATTACACGGCATTTGTGCCAAAAAGCGCCTCGCTATAATCCCGGCTGTCATTGGGGAGTAGCCGCCCTTGTTCCTTCGCAAGAAGGATTCAGAGGGGTTTGCGTCAACAGACTTGTCCGGCCCTGCAACGGGGCCGACATGGCGCAAACAGTCCAGACCTGGCGAGACCTTTGACTGCGCAGCCTCCAACACTGAACCCAAGCTTCAGGCCGGGGATGCCGCGCAGTCATGGGTTTTTCATTCCGGCCGGAGCTGTTTTTATTCATGGAAGCTTTCCTCATCTCTACTGGCATCGTCGCCCTCGCCGAAATGGGCGACAAGACGCAGCTTCTCGCACTCGTGCTCGCCGCGCGGTTTCGCAAGCCTTGGCCGATTGTTTTCGGCATTTTTGTCGCCACGATTGCCAACCATGCGCTCGCTGGCGGACTCGGCGCGTGGGTCACGACGCTGATCGGCCCGCAGGCGTTGCGCTGGATTCTGGGCGTGTCGTTCATTGCGATGGCGGCGTGGATGCTGATTCCCGACAAGCTCGATGACGAGGAAGACGCAGGCGCGCCGCGCCTGGGCGTGTTCGGCACAACCGTCGTGGCGTTTTTTCTGGCCGAAATGGGCGACAAGACGCAAATTGCCACCGTGATGCTGGTCGCGCAGTACAACGCTTATTTCTGGGTGGTCGCGGGCACGACGCTGGGCATGATGCTGGCCAACGCGCCCGTGGTCTGGCTGGGCGAGCGCGTCACGCGGCTGGTGCCGCTGCGGGTGGTGCATATCGTCTCGGCGCTGATTTTTGCCGCGCTGGGTCTGTGGGCGCTGCTGCTGCCCGTTTGAGGCGCATTTCAGGAAAAACCCACCGCTCCCGGTGCCGCCCAACCCGGCGGCTCCGGCGATGCGCCTGATTGCTATACTTGCCCGGCGCCGATTTGCTCAGCTTGCGGGCGCTTAAAAAGTACCGCTAAAGACGACCGTGCCACCGACCCGGACTCGCCCTTGGCGACGCCGGGTTTTGTTTTTTCCGCTGCAGTTTTTTCTGGGCTGATGGCGGGTTTTCTCTGTTGAGGGTCTTTCCACCGTGCCTTCTGCTTCCGTTCTGATTGCCACGCCGCAATCCATGTATTTTCCCGAGCCGCTGGCGCTACGCAGCGGTGCTTCCATCCGCGCCTACGACCTGAGCTACGAAACCTACGGCCAGCTCAACGCCGATAAATCCAACGCGGTCTTGATCTGCCACGCGCTCAACGCTTCGCACCATGTGGCGGGCGTGTATCTGGACGAAACCGGCCAGATACGGGACAAATCCGAAGGCTGGTGGGACACGATGATCGGGCCGGCCAAGCCGGTCGATACGAACCAGTTTTTTGTCATCGGCGTGAACAACCTCGGCTCGTGTTTTGGCTCGACCGGACCGATGCAGATCAACCCCGACACCGGCGAAGTGTATGGCGCGAATTTCCCGGTTGTCACCGTGCAGGATTGGGTACACGCGCAGGCCAGATTGCTCGACGCGCTGGGCATTGAAACGCTGGCCGCCGTCATGGGCGGCAGTCTGGGCGGCATGCAGGCGCTGAGCTGGACGCTGCAATACCCCGAGCGTGTGCGCCACGCCGTTGTCGTGGCCAGCGCGCCGAACCTGACGGCGGAAAACATCGCCTTCAACGAAGTCGCCCGCCGCGCCATCGTCACCGACCCGGATTTTCACGGCGGGCATTTTTACCGCCACGGCGTGCTGCCCAAACGCGGCCTGCGCATTGCCCGCATGATCGGCCACATTACCTATTTGAGCGACGACGTGATGAACGAAAAGTTTGGCCGCCAGCGACGCACCAGCGCGCCGGGCGAAGCGAGCGCTCCCGAAAACAGCGCCGCGCCGGACGCAGCCTCCCCAGGAAACGACATCGGGCGCGCTGGTAACAGCGCCGCGCCTTATAAATACTCCACGCAGGACGTTGAATTCCAGATCGAAAGCTACCTGCGCTACCAGGGCGACAAGTTCGCCGAGTATTTCGATGCCAACACGTATTTATTAATCACCCGCGCACTCGACTACTTTGACCCGGCGGCTGAATCCAGCGGCGACCTGAGCCGTGCGCTGGCGCAGGCCAAGGCGAAATTCCTGCTGGTGAGCTTCACCACCGACTGGCGCTTTTCGCCATTGCGCAGCCGCGAGATCGTCAAGGCGCTGCTGGACAACCAGCGCGACGTGAGCTACGCCGAAATCGATGCGCCCCACGGCCACGATGCGTTTTTGCTTGACGATGCGCGTTACATGGGCGTGGTGCGCTCTTATTTTCAGAGCAAGGTGGCGGCATGACGACCGAAACGAACTTGAACCCGCTGGCCCCAGCCCTCGCTGGTGCCTCCGGCGAAGCGCTGGCACCCAGCTACACGGTTCCAGCGCCAAGCCTTGCCGCCCCCGCGCCGCTGTCGCCGGACCAGCTCTCGATTGCCCGGCTGGTGCCGCACGGCTCGCGGGTGCTTGATCTGGGCTGCGGCACCGGCGAGCTGCTGGCTTATTTGATCCGCGAGCGCGGCTGCTCGGGCTACGGCGTGGAAATCGACGATGCCAACGTGCAGGCCTGCGTGGCGCGCGGCGTCAATGTGATCCAGTTCAACCTCGAAGAGGGGCTGGCGCTGTTCGGCGACAACTCGTTTGACGTGGTGCTGCAAATCAACACGCTGCAGCACCTGCGCAACGCCGAAGTCATGCTGCGCGAAACGGTGCGCGTCGGGCGCATCGGCATCGTGGTGTTTCCCAACTTTGCGCACTGGCCCAACCGCCTGGCCGTGCTGCGCGGGCGCATGCCGGTAACCAAGGTGCTGCCTTACCAGTGGTATGACACGCCCAACATCCGCGTCGGCACGCTGCGCGATTTTCAGGCGCTGGCGCTGCAAAACCGATTGCAGGTGCTCGATTCGTTCGGGCTGCAGGACGGCGAGGAAGTGCGCTTCTGGCCCAACGCCCGCGCCAACCGGGCGGTGTTCAAGCTGCAGCGCGCTTGAGGCTTCGCTTCAATGGCATTAATTCCGTCCCACACTGGCCAGGATTTTCAGCACCTCGTCGAAGTCGGCGGGCTTGACCAAATGGTGATCGAACCCGGCTTCCTGCGAATGCAGGCGGTCTGTTTCTTGGCCGTAGCCGGTCATGGCGACCAGCACAATGCCCTTGAGCGCCGGTTGCTGTCGAATCCGCTTCGCCACCTCGAACCCATTGAGTCCCGGCAAACCGATGTCCAGCAGCACAACTTCGGGCCGGTACGTGAGGACTGCTTCCAGGCTGCTCGGGCCGTCGTATGCAATCCAAACCTCATGCCCCGACATTTCCAGCAGCATGGCCTGACTTTGGGCTAAATCCGCGTTGTCATCCACCACCAGCACCCGGCAGTATTTTTCGGGCAGCGAGGCCGCTTCGGGGGCAGACGATGGCAACGGCACCGAAACCGGCATGACCGGCAGACGCACGACAAACTCGCTGCCTTGCCCCAGCACACTGTGCGCCGAGACCGTTCCGCCGTGCAGATTCACCAGCCGTTGCACCAGACACAGGCCGATACCCAAGCCGCCTTGCGCGCGGTCAATGGAGCGTTCCGCCTGCGTGAACAGGTCGAAAACAAAAGGCAAAATTCCAGCGTCAATGCCGATGCCCGTATCTCGCACCCGCAGCATCACCGTCTCGCCATCGGGTTGGACGGTAAGCCAGATGTGACCGCCTTCTTCGGTGTACTTGGCGGCGTTGGTGAGCAGGTTCACCACCACCTGCTCCAGCCGGGCGGCGTCCGCATACAGCCAGACCGGTTGCGGCGGCAGTGAGACCGTGAGTTGATGCCGACGTTGCACGATAAGCGGCTGGGCGGTTTCGACCGCGCCTTCCACAATCTCCCTCACGGCAACCCGCTGTTGGCGCAGCTGAACCCGGCCCGTGGTGATGCGGGAGACTTCCAGCAAGTCATCCACCAGATGTTTGAGTTGTCCCACCTGACGCTCAATAATTGTGCGAGCTTGCTGCTGGAGTGGGTTTTCGTTCTGCTGCTGACCAAGGAGTTTGGCGGCATTGGCCAGAGGGGCAAGCGGGTTGCGCAATTCATGGCTGAGCATCGCCAGGAACTCATCCTTGCGGCGGTGCAACTCGGTCAATGCTTGCGCTTGCTCCTGGGTCTTGTGTTCCAGGCGACTGCGTTCGGTAATATCGGAAAAGCAATTGATGACACCCGTAATGTCACCCAGATTATTTTTGAGCGGAACCGTATTCGCGATAACATTAATTTGCGAACCATCGGGCCGCATGATAATGATTTCCTGGTCGTATGCGGCGGGTATTTCACCGGTGAGCACCTCGGCCATCGGCGTTTGCGCAGGAGGTAAAAACGTGCCGTCGGGGCGATAAAATTTGAACGCGCCACTGAAGCGCTCATCGGTTACGCCACGCTCCGGCTCGCGTCCCCATAAGGCCACAGCGCCACGGTTAAATTCCTGGATGATGCCCGCCGTGTCACAGGAATACATTGCGATGGGCCCGCCCTCAAACAGGGCGCGAAAACGCTCTTCGCTTTGGCGCAACGCTTCTTCGGCCCGTTTGCGTTCGGAGATGTTGTTGAAAATAACAGCGACTTTGCCGCTGTGCGGCCCATCCACCTGGCAGGCATAAACATCGATCCAGACGTTCAACGCTTTGACTTCATGCGTCAGGCGAATCGGCTCGCCCGTCAGCGCGACTTTGGCGTAGGTTTCGATCCAATAGGGTTCGATCTCGGGGATGAGTTCAAGCACTCGTTTCCCAACCGCATCCTGTAAGCCAATCTGCTTTTCAAACGTCGGATTTACTTCCAGAAAACGGTAATCGATGGGCTGCTGCTGTTCATCGTAGATCATTTCGATCATGCAAAAGCCTTCGTCAATCGAATTGAATAGATTTCGGTAGCGCTCTTCTGATTCGCGCAAGGCTTTCTCGACGTTCATACGTTGCGTGATGTTGTTGAAAACGACAGCAACTTTCCGGCTGGCCCGCCCGCCGAGCTGAAAGGCATACAGATCAAACCAGCAGTTATTCAGCTCTTTCGCCTTATGGATAAAACGAATCGATTCCCCTGTCTGCACGACTTTTCCGTAAGTTTCAAACCAATGCGCTTCATGACCTGGGGCAATTTCGAGCATCCGCTTGCCGGGTGCATTGAGCATTCCGCACTGTTTCTCGAATGCCGCGTTCACTTCGATAAACAAATAATCGACCGGCTTTTCGTTTTCATCGAAAATCATTTCGATGATGCAATAGCCTTCATCAATTGAATTGAACAAGTGGTAATAGCGCTCTTCGCTGTCGCGCAACGCTTTTTCCGCCTTCTTGCGTTCGGTAATATCGTGAAAAATGACAGCGACTTTTCGGCTGTCCGCTCCGCCAAGCCGGAAGGCATGCACATCAAACCAGCGATTCAACGGTTTCGATTCATTGATAAAGCGAACCGGTTCACCCGTCAGAATGACTTGGCTGTAAATTTCTATGGCGTCCGGCTCCTGATCTGGGGCGATTTCGCGTATCCGTTTTCCAACTGCCTGGTGTATTCCGGTCTGCTTCTCGAAAGAGGGGTTGGCCTCCAGACAGACGTAATCCACCGGCTTTCCGTGCGCGTCGAAAATAAGTTCAATGACGCAGAACGCCTCCTCCATCGCATTGAATAAATGGCGATAGCGTTCTTCCGATTCGTTCAGATAGCGGGTGGCCTCGCCGTGGCGCGGCCCCGATGCTTCGTCCGTTGGTGGGCCAAAATTCGTCATATTACGCCTTTATCTGCTCTTGCAAGCTGTGTATGAGCGTGGCCGCCTGCTGCGTCGCGGTTGAAGCGGCAATCACATAACGGCTCAAATCATCGGTACGTCCCTTTTGTTGCATGACGCGCATGATGTTCAGGTTGAGGGCAATAATAGCCAGCAGGTTGTTGAAATCGTGCGCGATGTCTGCTGTGAATAGCGGAGTCAGTTTATCGCCGCTGATATCGGCTGGTTTTTGCATTGACATGAAGTCTCTTTTATAAACTTTGGGGACTCACTTTCTTCTTCAACGCGAATAGAAAACGCAACCCCCTGATACCAAGTATCGTCGCTTGTCCAAAGTGGCCCTCAGATGCCCGCCCGTCGGACTTCAAGCCAGAACTGGGGCCGCTTAAACTGAGTGAAAAATTGTCCTGACTCGGGAATCCACTTTTTCTCGCCCGCCACGCTGGCCGTGGCGCTGGGGCTGCAGGACGGCGAGGAAATCCGCTTCTGGCCCAACGCCCGCGCCAGCCGGGCGGTGTTCAAGTTGCAGCGCGCCTGAAGCGCAGGATGGCGCGGTGATAGCATTTAGCCATCGGGATAACGGCCTCCCGGTTCTTTTTTAGACAGACGGTGTCCCGTCCAAGCGCTGGAACTTCTTTGGAGCATTCCGTGGACACCTTTCCCGTTTCCGTTTCTTTCCGCGAAGCCCTGCGCTTTTGGCTGCAACTGGGTTTTATCAGCTTTGGCGGCCCAGCGGGGCAAATTGCCATCATGCACCGCGAACTGGTGGACAAGCGCCGCTGGGTTTCCGAAAAACGTTTTTTGCACGCGCTGAACTTCTGCATGGTGCTGCCCGGCCCCGAGGCGCAGCAACTGGCGACTTACCTCGGCTGGCTGATGCACCGCACTTGGGGCGGCGTGCTGGCGGGCAGTCTGTTTTTCCTGCCGTCGCTGGCGCTGCTGATTGGGCTGAGCTGGATTTACATGGCTTTTGGCCAGCAGCCGCTGGTGGCCGGGATTTTTTACGGCATCAAGCCCGCCGTCGCCGCCATCGTGCTGCACGCGCTGCACCGCATTGCCAGCCGCTCCCTCGGCCATCCGCTCAAAGCTCCCGCGCCGTGGGCGATTGCGGTGCTGAGTTTTATCGCCATCTGGCTTTTTCAACTGCCGTTTCCGCTGGTGGTGCTGGCCGCGATGTTGAGCGGCACCGTGCTCGCCCGCTGGGCGCCGGGCAGCCTGGGGCGCGGCAAAGCGCACGGCGCGGCAGCGCAAGGCGCGCATGAACCGGCCCTGATCGACGACGACACGCCGACGCCGCCACACGCGCTGTTCAGCCGCTCGCGGCTGGCCAAGGTGCTGCTGGCTGGGGCGGCGCTGTGGCTGGTGCCGATGGCCGCGCTGTTTTTCAGCTACGGCTGGAGCGGCACGCTGACGCAGATGGGCTGGTTTTTCACCAAGGCGGCGCTGCTGACTTTTGGCGGCGCTTACGCCGTGCTGCCCTATGTGAACCAGGCGGCGGTCGGCCATTACGAATGGCTGACCACGGCGCAGATGATGGACGGCCTGGCGCTGGGCGAAACCACGCCCGGCCCGCTCATCATGGTCGTGGCTTTTGTCGGCTTTGTCGGCGGCTGGGTCAAGGAAGTTGCCGGGCCGGACGCGCTGTTTTTGGGCGCTGCGCTGGCCGCCTGCGTGGCGACGTGGTTCACCTTTTTACCGTCCTTTATTTTTATTCTGGCGGGCGGGCCGTGGGTGGAATCGACGCGCGGCAACCTGCAACTGACCGCGCCGCTGGCCGCCGTCACCGCTGCCGTGGTCGGCGTGATTGCCAATCTGGCGCTGTTTTTTATCGCGGCGATTGCCTATCCGGCGGGTGCTGCCGGTTTGGCGGCCCGGCCCGACTGGGCGGCGCTGGCGCTGGCCGTCGCGGCTGCGCTGGCGCTGTGGCGTCTGAAATGGGGCGTGATGGCGGTCATCGCCGCGTCGGCGATGGCTGGATTGCTGCTGCGCGGCTCCGGTCTGGCTTGAGCGCAGATTGAGCGCGGGAGGCGGCGAACCGGCTCCGGCGCGTTGCAAGCATCGTATGCTGACGCCTGCATCATGAAACCTTCCGTCACCCCGTCCGCCGTTCCGTTCTCAACCCTGCTGGGCCGTCTCGCCGAGCGCCTGTTCGGCGACTGGGTGCGCTTTGTCTCGCCCGCCAGCCTGCGCGCCGATGCACTGGCGGGCCTCTTGGGCGCGGTGCTGGTGCTGCCGCAAGGCATCGCCTTTGCCACGCTGGCCGGGTTGCCGCCTGAATATGGCCTGTACACCGCCATCGTGCCCTGCATCATCGCCGCGCTGTTTGGGTCGAGCTGGCATGTGATGTCCGGGCCGACGAATGCCAATTCGCTGGCGCTGTTTGCCATGCTCTCGCCGCTGGCCATCGCCTTCAGCCCGGCTTATATCCAACTGGCGCTGGTTGTCACGGTGATGGTGGGCGCGCTGCAGTGGCTCATTGGCGCGCTGCGGCTGGGCGTGTTGGCCAATTTCATTGCGCCATCGGTGCTGTTTGGCTTTACCTCCGGTGCCGCGCTGTTGATTGCCGTCCATGCGCTGCCCGATCTGCTCGGGCTGGCCGCTGCGCCTGAGCACGGCGCGGGCGCGGTCATCGTGCATGTGCTGACGCAACTGGTGTACGCCAACCCGGCGGCGCTGGCCGTGGCGGGCCTCACGCTGGGCGTGTCTTTACTGCTGCGGCGTTTTCGCCCGCGCTGGCCGGGCATGCTGATTGGGCTGGCCGTGGCGACGGCGCTGGCCTGGGGCTGGAGCTACTTCAACGCCGCTGGTGCCACGCCGTCCTCGTCCCTGCGCACCGTGGGGCTGATGACCACGCCGTGGCCGCGTTTTGAAGTGCCGCGCATTGGCTGGGCGCAGGTGCCCGATTTGATCGGGCTGGCGTTTGCGCTGACCATCGTGGCGCTCGGGCAGGCGATTTCGATTGCCAAAACCGTCGCCCTGCGCTCGGGCCAGCGCATCGACGCGAACCGCGAGTTCCGGGGCCAGGGGCTGTCGAACATCGTCGGCGGGTTTTTTTCCTGCTATGTGTCGTGCGGCTCGATGAACCGCTCGATGCCGAACTTGCAGGCCGGGGCGCGCACGCCGCTGGCGGCGG
>CAIYKK010000131.1 GCA_903926695.1 uncultured Burkholderiales bacterium | reverse complement strand
CGCGGCGCCAGCGGCCACGCAGACAAACAGCGTGAGCAGCGAGCCGTCGTCGCAGTTGCCGCCGGTGGCCTTGTCCCATGCACGCGAGACGGCGCGCTCGTGGTGGTGCAGCTCGCTGGCCATGTCTTCGACCCAGAAATAACGCCCCAGCAGCGGCGGGTGATGGTGCTCGCTGTCGGCGGCAAAGAGCATTCTGGGCGACAAGCCGCTGTCAAGAATCTGCGCCAAATCGGCCTGCACCGATTCAGCCATCTCCTGCACCACTGTTGTCAGTTCATCGGGCAGGTTGCGCGGAATGGCGATGGACAAGGCGGCAGGCTGGGCGCTGGCGTCGGCGTCAGCGGGCGCGGCTTGTGGCGCTTTGCCTGCGGGCGCGGCGGCGCGGGGCTTGGCAGCCCCGGTTTTGGCGGCAGCGGTTTTTGCGGGGCGGTATTTTTTACGCAGCGCAGTGACCATTTTTTCAAAGCCGGGCCAGTCGGGCAATTCGGTGCGCTTGACGGCCAAAACCAGCAGCGCGGTGCGGATCACCGCTTCGGCGTGGGTGTGCGATTCTTCCAGCGCTTCGGCGTCCAGCCCGAGCTGGTCGGCGAGCCAGACGGCAGCGTCTTTTTCCTGCTGAATTGGCAGGCGGCGGGCCAGCTCGGCCTGGTAGTCGGCAAAACTTTTGAGCGACCACTCGGCCAGCCCCTTGACCGGGCCAGCGCTGGATTCAGCACCGCCAAAATCGGCGTGAAACACCGTGCTTTCGGGCATGGCCAGCAGCGCCTTGAGCATGTCCGAGCCGCCCTTGGAGCGCGACAAAAAGGAGTTGTCGCGCAGCGACTCGGCAGCGCGCCGCAGGTCGCCGCCGCTGGCGCTTTCCAGAAACAGGCTGACCAGATTGACGATACGCTCGCGGGATTTTTCAATGTCCGGGCGCAAAAATTCGTTGCCGAAGTAGCGCGCAATTTGCACCATGCCCTTGGGCGCGTCGGTGCAAATAGCGTCCAGTTTGGCGCGGTCGAGAAGGCCGTTTTTCACGCCGAACTGCAGCGCTTTTTCAAAAAAAGGCCGTGCATCGTAGAGCGAAACGGCAGCGGGCGAAGCGGAAGCGGAAGATGGCGGCATGGGCGTCGTGAAATAAGAGGGGCGGTGCGCGCTGGGCGCGCCTCAGATGGCCGATTCTTCGTCGGAGTCGCGGGCGACGGGCGTGGCTTTGCCCCGGTCGGTCTGGCCGGTTTCGACCTTGCCGTCGTCTTCGTCGCCGTCGTCCTCGTCGTCTTCTTCGAGGCCCAGGTCGTGGGCGCGGGCCTTGGCGCGCAGCACCGTGAGCATTTCGATGAACAAATCGGGGTTTTCGTAGCGCAGCAGCCAGGCCATTTCCATCCAGTCGTGATCGGAAATTTCGTCCTGATCGACGCGGGGTTTTTCGTAGGCGCGCCCCTGCAGCTCGGCGCGTGAGACCAGCTCGCCGGTGTCTTTCATCGCGTCAAACGTGCCGTTGAAAGCGAAGGCTTCGATGCGGTCCCACTTTTCGGTGAAATAGTCGGCCAGCGCCTCGCTGCCGCCTTCCAGATCGCCGATGGCGTTCAAAAACTCCATTGGCTCGGCGTCTTCGCGGAAGATGATGGCGTTCATCATGCCGCGCAGGTGCGTGCGCGTGAGGTCTTTGTACTGCTTTTCAATCACCACGGCGCGGGCGAACTGCCCCGGCGTGACCAGCAAATTGACCACCGATTCTTTGGAGTTGTCGTACTCGCGGATCACGGCCAGGATGTCTTTGGGCGGCAGCATGTCCAGCACGACCATCAAGGCGCTGTCGCCTTCGGCATCGGCCAGCTCGACGAGGGCGGACTCGGCGCCAACGATGTCGCCAGCGGCGATCAGGGTCTGGGTTTTTTCAATCAGGGCAAGGTGGTTCATAACTTTGTTCTCAATCCTTGCGGTCAAAGCCCTGGCCTTCGAGCCAGCTGGCACCGGCCTCTTCGCGGTCTCTGGCGTCGCCGCGCACTTCGTCGCTTTCGTGGTCGTTGAAATCGTCCTGGCCGTCGTCTTGGTCGCGGTTGTCGTCTTCGTCGTCTTCATCGGCATCATCAGCGCCGCTGCGTGCGGCCAGCGCTGCGGCGGGTTTGCCCAGCATGTAATGCAAAGCCGCCGACAGCGTCATGAACCACTCCCCGGCGGGGGCTTTCAGAATGGTTTGGGCCAGTTCACGCGCCCACGGCGCCAGCTCAACGCCGTCGGAGATGCTGCGCCACTCGGGCAGTTCGTCGGCCTCAAAACCGAGCAGGTTTTCTATCTCGGCAGGATGCTTGAATTTAAACGCTTGGTGAAACACCACCGCCACCATTTCGGGGCTGAGTTCCATCATCTGCACCAGAAAGCCGATTTCCTTGCGTTTGGCCGCCAGCCGCTGGCGCAGCACGTCGCGCCCGTCGGAGTCCGACACCAGATCGTCGATTTCAGCTTGGTAAGCCGAATGCAGGTTGTGAAAAAAGGGGGAAATGTTCATCTGGATTCTTTAAGTCAATGTCTCTTGGGCGGGCGCGGCGCTCATAGCAGCTGGCTGAAGTAGTTGTGCCAAATGCCTTGCGCTGTCTCCAGCGGGCTGTCGAGCAGGTTGCGGCGGCGGTTGTCGTCGTAGGCCTGGCGCTTGTCGGCATCAAGCAGCACTTCGTAGGCCTGCTGCACGGCGCGGAACCGGGCGGGCGCGTCCGGTGCCGGGTTTTTGTCGGGATGCCAGAAGGAGGCTTTCTGGCGAAAAGCTTTTTTGATGTCGGCCAGCGACGCAGCGCTGCTGAGCCCGAGCGTGGTGTAGTGATCCGTCATGCGTGTGGTGGCTGTGTCCTGAAGCGGGGAAGCGGCGGGTGAGGTGTGGCACGCTGGCAGGCAAACGCCCATCCCTGTGCGCAAGGCGTGAGCCGGTGATTATGCTTGAGGCGCCAGACGCAGCGCAGCGCCATTGACCCTCAGGCGGGCAGTGCCACGGCGGCGCGCCAAGTTGAAACCAAATGTAAGGCAAGTCAACTGTCCGAGCCCGGCTATCGTTCTTTACTCGATTGCAATCGAATTGTTGCATCGCTCAATTTAACTGAAAAAGGCTTATATGAACAAGTTGCTCGCTACCCTGATCGCCGGTCTGTTTGTTTCGGGTGCATTTGCACAAGCTCCTGCTGCACCAGTAGCATCGGCCGCCCCCGCTGCCGTGAAAGCAGAAGCCAAAGCTGCCGCCAAGACCGAAGCCAAGGCTGACAAGGCTGTCGCCAAGACCGCCGCCGCCACCGACGCTAAAGTCGATGCCGCCAAGCCAGAAGTCAAGGCTGACGCCGCCACCCCAGCCGCCAAGCCAAAAGCCAAGCGCAAGTACAAACGTAAGCACGCCAAGGCAGCCGCTCCAGCAGCTTCAGCCGCCGCAGCTACCGACGCCAAGACCGAAGTCAAGGCTGAAGTCAAGGCCGACAAGGCCGTCGTGAAGACCGAAGCCAAAGCCGCTGAAGTCAAAGCTCCAGCCGCCAGCAAGGCCGCTAGCAAGTAATTGCTTCCCGCGCTTCGCTAAAAAAGACAGGCATTGCCTGTCTTTTTTTATGCGCGAACGGCATTCCCCGAAGCATCGTTCATTTCAACTCACAGCAGCTGCGGCGCGTACTGCGCCAGTACCTGCTCGGCCATAGGGCCAAAAAACTGCCGGGTCAAGCTGAAAAACTGGCTCAATTTGCCACCAACAGGAATCAAATCCACCCCAGCAAGGTGCTCAAGACTCCAGCCTTTGACATCATGCTCGGCGAGCCATTGATCCAGTTCATCCCACCAGCTTTGCCGCTGGGTAATGAGATAAGGACTGTTGAGATTCAACAGTGCGATGGTGTAGCTGGCTTTTGCAGCCTCGTCAGGTGCAAGAACGCTAGAAGGCACCACGCGCCCATCCGAAAGATAAGCAAAAAACCGGGCGCAATCGCTTTGATGACATGAGACAAACAAAGACGAGTCATACCCGCCGAGCTTGGCATGGCCCGCAAACACTTCATCGGCTTGCGCCTTAAAAGTCTTCAAATCGCTTTCACTGTCGAGGGCACTGGCAGCAAGATTTTGATAGTCGAAAGTGCGCTGCGGATACTGGCTCTTGGGCTGCACATGCTCAATATGGCTGCCCAGCTCCAGCAAATCAGGACGAATTTCCGAGTAGCAGCAGAGCTGGTACTGCTCGTCAAACAACTGTTCAAGTACAGCAGTTTTATGCTTGAAACTACCCCAACGGCTGGTGGCCTGATCGCCTGTCTGGGGCGGATTGGCATGGGATTGATTCAACTGAAAACCGCCCGTCCCCCGATTGGTGATCGCCCTCATCCCCTCAGCGCTTTCTGCCGTTGAATGCTGCGCTGCAGGCGCTGGAGCTGCGGATGTTGTTCGCCCAGCAACGCATTGAGCTTTTGCGTCAATTCCAAGGCTTCAGTCCCGGCGTAATCGCCCTGATCAACCAGTTCCGTCAGGCGCTGCAGGTCGTGCTTTTCCTGCACTGGTGGCTGCGGGTCCACCTGCATCACGCTGTGCATGACCAGCCCGCTGGGTTCGCCGTAAGTCATGGCAAGCGGCTGCTCTGCAATCGTTTGGCCTTCGCGGTTCAACCCGATAACGCGGATGTTTTCACGCTTGACGGTGCTCAACACCTGCGGGCTGTGCGTGGTGACGATGAATTGCACGCGTGGAAAAGCCTGCCGCAACTGCCCCAAAACCGTTTGCTGCCAGCTTGGATGTAAATGCATATCCACCTCATCAATCAGCACCACACCTTGGGTTTCAAGTGCTGCTTTGGCCCCCAAATGCGGGTTCAGTTTGATGCAGCGGTAGGCAATATCGCCCACCATTGCCAGGACGCTGCGTATGCCATCGCTGAACGCATCGACTTTCAAAACACCGTGTTTTTCGTGGTGCAGAACGAGGGATTTTTCATGGCTGACGCTGTACTCCAGCGTGTGCCAGCCCGTTGTGGGGCGCAAGAAAATATCCACCACCTGCTGCACCACCTCAATACGCTCACGCGCAGCGGTGATGTCCACTTGCGCTGCACTACCTTCCAATTGTTTGATTTGAAGTTCCCGGTAACTCCCAAAGGCCCAGATAAACCACTCCTCGAAGTGCTTATAGGAAGAGGCCGGATCCAGACAGTTCAGATAGGCAAAGGTGCGCACATAAAAATCGGTTTCTTGCGTATCGTCTTTTCCCTTGGTGGCTTCGGTCAGCCGCTTTTGTGCCCACAAACGCCCGGTGCCGTAGTAGCCAAATACCGGCAGATTGAGCGTCGGCTTGGCCGGGTCTCGAATCTGATTCTGTATGACACCCACCCACTGACGCATGAAACTGGTGGCACCGTCATCTTTTGTCTTGGTCTGTTTGGTTTCTTTGTCCCGGTAACGAATCCAGGTTTTTTCCTGCCCAGGACCAAAATCGCCCGTCATCTCGATGCGTGTCGGAAGCTGGCGGGCCATATCGCCGCTGTCCAGTCTGAGCAAACGCACATCATCCACAGCGATGGCGTTACCAGGATCGTTGAACGCATTGCGCGCCAAGTCAAAACTGCTGACATACGGCCACAGCGCAATCCGTATGGCATCGAGCAAAGTCGATTTCCCCTGACCATTTTCTGCAATGAATACAGTCAGTTCTGGATGCAGCTCTACGTCAATCGACGCAAAACAGCGGTAGTTATCCAGATGCAGTTTGCCCAGTCTCATGTGCGATTTCCCGCCGACAACTTCCCCAGCACCAGCCGCAACTGCCGCCCGCAGCGCGCCGCCAGCGCTTCGTCGTGCGTCACCATCACAAACGCTGTGCCGTGTTCGCGGGCGAGTTGCAGCATCAATTGAAAAACCCCGTCCGCCGTGGCGCGGTCCAGATTGCCCGTTGGCTCGTCGGCCAGCACGCAGGCCGGGCGCGTCACCAGGGCGCGGGCAATGGCCACGCGCTGGCGCTCGCCGCCGGAAAGTTCTGCCGGGCGGTGATGAATCCGGTCTTTCAGCCCCACATCTGTCAGCATTTTGGTG
>CAIYKK010000130.1 GCA_903926695.1 uncultured Burkholderiales bacterium | reverse complement strand
CGGCAAGGAACTGATCGCCCGCCATATTCACACCCAGAGCGGGCGCAAAGGGCCGTTTATCGCCGTCAATTGCGGTGCCTTCAGCGAAACGCTGATTGATGCCGAATTGTTCGGCCATGAGTCGGGCGCTTTTACCGGGGCCACGCAGGCGCGCTCGGGCTGGTTTGAGGCGGCCAATGGCGGCACCTTGTTTCTCGATGAAATCGGCGATTTGTCGCAGGCTCTGCAGGTCAAGCTGCTGCGGGTGCTGCAGGAGCGCCAGGTGGTGCGCCTGGGCTCGCGCCGCCCGATTGCGCTGGACGTGCGCTTGGTGGCCGCGACCAATGTCGATCTGCACAAAGCGATTTTGGCGGATCATTTTCGGGCCGATTTGTACTACCGCCTGAGCGTTGCCACCATTCAACTGCCGCCGCTGTGCGAGCGCCAGGGCGATATTTTGCCGCTGGCGCGGCATTTCATTGAGATTTACAGCGCCAAAATGAAGACGCAGGACATCGGTTTGGCGGCGGACGCCAAAATGGCCTTGCTGGCCTATGAATGGCCGGGCAACATCCGCGAGCTGGAAAACGTCATTCATTACGCCTTGATTGTTTGCCAGGAGCGGCAAATCCGTGCCGATGATTTGCGGCTGGTCGGCGCTTTGCACCGCAACAGCGGCGCAGCGGCCCAGCAGGCAATGGCCGCCGCGCCTGCCCCCGCCGCCGATACGCCCGCGCCCGCTGCCCAAGAACACACCATCGCCAGCCTGCACCAGCGACTCCAGGCGCTGTTTGGCGAGTTGATCAAGGCCGACAGCCCAGGGCTTTTTGATTCGGTGGAAGAGTCGTTGATTCGCACTGTGTTTATCCATTGCCATCAAAACCAAGTGCAAAGCGCGCGCGTATTGGGCGTGAGCCGCAATATCTTGCGCACGCATTTAAAACGAGTGGGTTTGATTGGCCCTGATGCTCACGCGGCGCTCGCGCCCGATGAGATGTCAGAAAATGTGCTGGCAGCGCCCTGAAGCAAGCCAATGACTCTGCAGGCTTGCAATCTCGCCGCCGTGCGCGGCAATCAGCCCTTGTTTTCCAAAATTGACCTGGAAATCGCTGCCGGGGAGGCGCTGTGGCTTTCCGGCAGCAATGGCTGTGGAAAAACAACCCTGCTGCGGCTGCTGTGCGGATTATCACTTCCGGCAGAGGGAGATATTCACTGGAATGGCCGTTCGATTTTTTCGCAGCGGGAAGATTATTGCCGCAATTTGATTTATTGCGGACATGCCAGCGGCGTCAAAGATGATTTGAATGCCTGGGAAAATCTGCAAGTGAGTACCCGCCTGGCGGGAAAGTCCTGCAGCCAAAAAGAGGCTTTGGAGGCCTTGGCGCAAATGGGTCTGGCCAGCTTTGCGTATTTACCCGCTAGGGTTTTATCGCAAGGCCAGCGCAAGCGCATCGCCTTGGCCCGCCTTTGTCTGCAGCCGACGGTCAGACTCCTGATTCTCGATGAGCCTTTTAGTGCGCTGGATCAGCAGGCCATTGCCGCCGTGAGTCAACGGCTGAACCAGCATTTAACGCAGGGCGGCATGGTGGTTTATACGACGCACCAAGAAGTGGCCCTGCAAGCCAAGCGCCTACACCGGCTTGCGCTGAACCGGGCCACACCGTGCTGAAGGCGCTGGTTTATCTGGTGAAGCGCGATGTGCTGCTGGCGTTCAGACGCCGCGCCGATGTGCTGGTCACCCTGTTTTTTTTCATGATTGTCAGCGCTTTGTTTCCTTTGGGCGTGGGGCCTGAGCCTGCATTGCTCCGCACGATGGCGCCGGGCATTTTGTGGGTGGGGGCGCTTTTGGCCTCCATGCTGTCACTGGGTCGCCTGTTTGCGCTGGATTTTGCTGATGGCACGCTGGAGCAAATGCTGCTGTCCGCCGAGCCTTTGAGCGTGATGGTGACAGGCAAAGTGCTGGCGCACTGGTTGACATCGGGCTTGCCGCTGGTGCTTGTGGCACCGTTGCTGGCGCTGCAGTTTGATTTGCCCGGCCCCGCCATCGCGGTGCTGCTGGCGAGTTTACTGATCGGCACGCCCGTGCTTAGTTTACTCGGCGCTATCGGCGCAGCCCTCACGCTGGGGGTGCGCGGTGGTGGCGTGTTGGTCGCCATTTTGGTGTTACCCCTTTATGTGCCGATCTTGATTTTTGGGGCCGGTGCCGTCGGCGCGCAGCTCAATGGACTGGAAAGCAGCGGCCATTTGCTGCTGCTGGGCGGACTTCTCGCCGCCTCTGCTGCGCTCGCGCCCTGGGCTGCTTCAGTCGCCCTGAGAATCGCGCTCGAATAAGAGCCGTAGAACCGATGATGAAATTAAATTCAATATGAGTACACATAAAATCCGCGCGCTATTTCAATATGCCTCGCCGCAAAATTTTTATCCAGTGGCTGGAAAAATGATTTCATGGCTGATGATCTTGGCTATTCTTCTTTCGGCGATTGGGTTTTACATTGGATTTTTTATGGCGCCGACCGATTACCAGCAGGGCGACGCCTACCGGATTATTTTTGTCCATGTTCCTGCGGCATGGCTGTCGATGGTGATTTATTTGGCGATGGCTTTCTGGGCGGCGCTCGGTTTGGTGTTGAACACGCGCCTGTCGTCGATGATGGCCAGCGCCTTGGCACCAACGGGGGCGCTGTTCACCTTTTTGGCCCTGTGGACGGGCGCGCTGTGGGGACGGCCCACCTGGGGCGCGTGGTGGGTGTGGGATGCGCGCCTGACCTCTGAGTTAATCCTGCTTTTTCTGTACGTCGGCTTCATGGCTTTGCAGGCGGCCATTGATGATCCGCGCCGCGCTGACAAGGCTGGCGCGGTGCTGGCGCTGGTGGGCGTGGTCAATGTGCCGGTGATTTATTTCTCGGTGCAGTGGTGGAACACCCTGCATCAAGGCG
>CAIYKK010000129.1 GCA_903926695.1 uncultured Burkholderiales bacterium | reverse complement strand
AAGCGGCTTCAGCCAGCGCAATGCTGGTTGAAGCGCCGTAGGAATCCCCTTCCTTTAGGGAGGGGAGGCTGTCAATTGGGAGAGGGATCACCTCTTTCAAATTCGCCCCGAAAGGGGCGTGGATTGAAACAAACATAATCCAGCCCAAAGGTAAAGGGGCGAAGGTTTTAGTCGCTACTCGCAAGAGTAGGAGCCGGTTACTGACATTCCCGAGGGGACATACGCCGCAAGGCGTGGGTCACAAGGCCCTTACGGGCTAGCCGAAAGGCCGAGCAGGTGAAAAGTCTGCACTTTATCAACGGGTGGCAAAAACGGACGTGACAGGTACGCCACCGTAGCAAGGAAAACTTCGTGTTCCGCGCTCTACCCCCCGGCCTGAAGGCCGAGGTTTCACGCGCAAACTGATGACTTTTCTAGCGCTTGACGTGGGCAACACCCGCCTGAAATGGGCCCAGTACGATGCCCCGGTGGTGGGGGCCAAGCTGCTGGCCCACGGCGCGGTGTTTCTGGAAAACATCGACCGGCTCGCCGAAGACGACTGGCGCGGCATGCCCGAACCGACGGCCATTTTGGGCTGCGTCGTGGCGGGCGACACCATCAAGCGGCGCGTGGCCGAGCAGATGGAGCTGTGGGATGCCGCCCCGCGCTGGGTCCACTCCAGCGCCGAGGAAGCGGGGCTGACCAACGGCTACGACCATCCAGGACGGCTGGGCGCAGACCGCTGGGTCGCCATGATTGGCGCGCACCACCGACTGCTGCGGCGCGGCATTCACAAGCCGTGCCTGGTCGTCATGGTGGGCACGGCGGTGACGGTCGAGGCCATTGACGCGGAGGGCCGGTTTCTGGGCGGCCTGATTTTGCCCGGCCACGGCATCATGCTGCGCGCGCTCGAATCGGGCACTGCCGGGCTGCATGTGCCCACGGGCGACGTGCGCGCCTTCCCGACCAACACCAGCGACGCGCTGACCAGCGGCGGCACCTTCGCCATTGCAGGCGCGGTGCAACTGATGGCCGACAACATCACGCGCCACTGCGGCCAGGCACCCGAATGCGTCATGACCGGCGGCGCGGGCTGGAAGATGGCACCCAGCATGTCGGTGCAGTTTGAACTGGTTGAAAGCCTGATTTTTGACGGCCTGCTCGAAGTCGCCTCGCGGCGGTTCAAGGCCTGAGTGGTTGACTGAGTCGGCATCCGGCATGCAGCACTGAATCGAACAGGGGCACGCCATTTTTCGTCAATAACAACACCATCTGTCGCAAGAGTTGCATATCATTGCTGTCTCACTTCAAGGGACTACATGTTGACAACTAAAAAATCTGTTATTGATAGCACATGCGACGAAATCGTTCGGCTGATGCATTTGCAAAATGAAAATTTGGCTGAATTGATTCGTTCGCCTGAATTGTTCAAATGTGCCGAAAAACAAGTGGGACGACAAACCATTGATGTTGCCAAGGCCAAAATTTTTTCAGACATTTTGAACAACGAAATTACCAAAGTTCAAAACTTGGAGTTGGTTGTAGCTGTTGTTGGCACCATGAAGGCTGGCAAGTCCACCACCATCAACGCCATTGTGGGTATGGAGGTGCTACCCAATCGCAGTGAAGCCATGACCACGCTGCCCACAGCCATTCGCCATAAAGTAGGCTTGACTGAGCCGCAGCTGACTTTTACCCTCAATGCGCCTTTTAACGAACTGATTGCACAACTAGCTGGCCCCTACAGACCACAGCTTCAAAAGCTCCGTAATCCCGGCAAAGGCGCACAGGCCGAAGGCGTGCCGCAAGACGTGCAGGCGCTGGCAGATGCGTTTTTGGGAGGCAAGGTTGCACCACTGAAGGCTCACTATGTGGGCCGTGACGAGATTTACAGCTTTCTGCACCGCCTTAATGACTTGGTGCGACTGGCTGATTTGGCCAAAGTGCCCAAGTCACCATTGGATAAATATACGCAGATTGATCATTTCCCGCTGATTGAAGTCGAGTTTAGCCACCTCAAATCCATTGAGGGCCACGGCAACGGCAAATTCACCCTGCTCGACACCCCTGGCCCGAATGAAGCCACACGTGGCATAGCACTGCGCAAAGTACTTCAAGAGCAACTGAGCAAAGCCTCCGCCATCCTGGCCGTGATTGACTACACTCAGCGCGGCAACGATGCCGACAAAGAATTGCGCGACTTTCTGGATGACGTGATTGAGGAAAAGGCTGACCGCTTTTACGTCGTTGTCAACAAATTTGACCAGCGCGGGGCCAATGACTCCAGTGACACGGATAAGCTATGCGCGCAAATTGCCAGCCAGGCATTTCAAGGTAAGGTCAAGGCGGCACAGGTGTTTCCGGTGTCCTCAGAGCGCGCTTACTTCGCCAATGCTGCGCTGCGTGAACTTGATGCGCCACACGGTGCGCTTCCGTTGGGAGAGGAGTGGGTCAAAAAATTCGGCAAGCTGGCTTTTGGTGAAATGGCTGATGCTTTTTTGTCTGACGCAACAGCTGTGCGAAAAGCAGCTAAAAGACAACTCGATAACAGCCTGTTCAGCGCACTGACAAAGCCCGTCATTCAAGATGGCTACCGCCGTGCAGCCTTCATGGCGATGCATTCAGCGATTGATCTACTCAAAGGCCAGAGCAAAGACATCACCGACTTCTTGGGTTTT
>CAIYKK010000128.1 GCA_903926695.1 uncultured Burkholderiales bacterium | reverse complement strand
ATTTTGGTTCGCCTGACGCGGGCGGCGGCGCTGACTCCGGCTCATCCAGAACACCTCATCCGGGCGGCTGAAGTTGGGGGCTAATCAGGTAAAATTATCCCCGCACGACCCTCAACCCATCCGTCACCCCCGGATACCGCAGCGCCAGCCTTAACTCCCGCTTCATCCGCCGGTTATCCAGGCGGCGCGATTCGCTCATAAAACTCAGCAGCATCGCGGGCAGCAGCGCGCTGGCGCTGGCGCGGTCCACGCGGGGCGGGCGCGGCAATTCATATAAATCAGCGGCCAAATCGAAATAATCGCCCATCCGCAATTGCGTGTCGTCGCAGACGTTGCTGATGCGCTGGGGTTTGCCGCGCCACAGCGCCGCCAGACAGGCCCGCGCCAAATCGTCGGCGTGGATGTGGCTGGTAAACACATCGTCTTCGCGGCGCAGCACCGGCGTGCCTTTGAGCAGCCGGGGGCGCGGCGTGCCGCCTTCGCGGTCGGGCGCGTAAATGCCGGGAATGCGCAACATATGCGCCGCCACGCCCGTTACGCGCCCAAACTGGCGCACATGGCTTTCGGCGGCCACGCGTCGCTGCGAGCGCGCCGTCGCCGAATTCAAGCGCCGGGTTTCGGGCACCAGCGCGCCGCCGCAGTCGCCATACACGCCGCTGGTCGAGCCATAGACCAGCGACTGCGGCAGGCGGCCCCGCCGCAGGGCGCGCATCAGGGCCAGCGTGCGCGGGTCGCCGCGCCCCTGCGGGGGCACGGTGGGCGGCGGTGCCAGATGAATCACCCGCGTGGCCAGTCCGGCGAGGCGGCGCAGCGTGGCGGGCGCGTCCAGATTGCCGCGCAGGGGCGTGATGCCGTGCTGGCGCAGCGTGGCGACGCGCTCGGGCGACGAGGTCAGCGCCAGCCGCTGAACGTGCGGCGGCAGCAAATCAGCCGCCCGCAGGCCGACATCGCCGCAGCCGACAATCAGCACACGCTGGCGGCGAAAACGCGCAGGCAGCGCGCCGAGGAGGTTCAGGTTTGAAGGCAAAATTGGGTGTTGCTGGAAAAACCAGCCCCGTCAAGTTAAAGAACTCCCAAGGATACCGAAAATGACTTTTAACGTGAGCGTGCAGCCCAGCCGCCGGACTTTTACCGCCGAGGCCAATGAAACCCTGCTGGCCGCCGCCATCCGCCAGGGCATCGGCCTGCCCTACGGCTGCAAAGATGGCGCGTGCGGTTCGTGCAAATGCAAAAAGCTCGAAGGCTCCGTCAAACACGGTACTTACCAAGCCAAGGCTTTGTCCGCAGAGGAAGAAGCCAGCGGTTTTATTTTGAGCTGCTGCGCCGTGGCGCAAAGCGACGTGGTGATCGAATCGCGCCAAGTCACCGACGAAAGCGCCTACCCGATCAAAAAAATGCCGGTGCGCGTGGCCAGCCTGAGTCGGCTCGTCCCCGACGTGATGGCGCTGCGCCTGCAACTGCCCGCCAGCGACGTGTTCAAGTACCACGCGGGCCAGTATGTGGAATTCCTGCTGCGCGATGGCGACCGCCGCGCCTACTCGATGGCGAACGCGCCGCACACGCAACTCGACACGCCGGGCGTGGAACTGCACATCCGCCACATGCCGGGCGGCAAGTTCACCGACCACGTTTTCAGCGCGATGAAAGAAAAGGAAATTCTGCGCATTGAAGGGCCGTTCGGCAGCTTTTTCCTGCGCGAAGAGAGCGACAAGCCGATGGTGCTGCTGGCCTCGGGCACGGGCTTTGCACCCATCAAGGCGCTGATCGAACACATGCAGCACAAGGGCATCACGCGCCCCGCCGTGCTGTACTGGGGCGCACGCCGCCCGGCTGATCTCTACATGAACGACTGGGTACTGGCTAAATTGGCGGAAATGCCCAATTTGCGCTACGTGCCGGTGGTTTCCGACGCCTTGAGCGAAGACGCCTGGACGGGCCGCACCGGCTTTGTTCACAAGGCCGTGCTGGAAGACCAGCCCGACCTGTCCGGCCATCAGGTCTATGCCTGCGGCGCGCCGATTGTGGTGGAGTCCGCCCGCAACGACTACGGCCCGCTGGCCAGATTGCCCGACGAAGAGTTTTTCGCCGACTCGTTCACCACGGAAGCCGACAAGGCAAAAACAGCCGCCTAAAACAAAAAAACGGGCACGGCGCGCTATTTTTTCAATAGCCGCCCTGCCCGTTTCTATTGCGCCAGCGCGCAACAAGCCCTGAAATTATTCGCCGAGGTACGCGGCCCGCACGCGTGGGTCGTCCAGCAGCGCCTTGGCTTCGCCGTTCATGGTGACGTTGCCCGACTCCATCACGTAGCCGCGATTGGCAATGCCCAAGGCGCGGCTGGCGTTTTGCTCAACCAGCAAGACGGTCATGCCCAGCGCCGACACGTCGCGCACGACTTCAAAAATTTTATCGACCATGATGGGCGACAAGCCCATTGACGGCTCGTCAAGCAGCAAGACTTTCGGGCGGCTCATCAGCGCCCGGCCCATTGCCAGCATTTGCTGCTCGCCGCCGGACATGGTGCCCGCGAGCTGGTCCTTGCGCTCGCGCAGGCGCGGGAACAGCACAAACATCTTTTCAATGTCTTCGGCAATTCCGGCTTTGTCGCTGCGGATGTACGCTCCCATTTGCAGGTTTTCTGTGATGGTCATGCGCGTGAACACGCCCCGGCCTTCGGGCACCATCGCCAGGCCTTCTTTGACCAGATCCCACGCGCCGCGCCCCTTGATGCTTTTGCCCAGGTATTCGATGTCGCCGCCGAGGATGGGCAGGCCGCCGGTGATGGCTTTCATGGTCGTGGTTTTGCCCGCGCCGTTGGAGCCGATCAGGGTGACGAGTTCGCCCTCCTGCACTTCCAGATCCACGCCCTTGACGGCCTGAATGCCGCCGTAGGCCACTTTCAGGCCGGTGACTTTGAGT
>CAIYKK010000127.1 GCA_903926695.1 uncultured Burkholderiales bacterium | reverse complement strand
GGAACTTGACATCAGGCACAGCGGTGGATTAGCCCGGAGGCCTGTGCCGCTGCCGGTTCAAGGGATTGCCCGGCAAGTGCTTGAGTTTGGACATGCGCCGGTAGGCGATGGCGATGAAGTTGGCGGCAGCCCTGAATCCCCGCCCTGAAGGACGGGGCTTTTCGCGCAAGATGGATAATTTGTAGAACGACAGTAAAAATTAAACCACTGCCGATTTTCGTTGCTTAATTACTTCTTGCCGCAGGCTTTGCCACGGTTGCCCTTGGCTTTTGCGTCGGCTTCGGTCATGTATTCGCCGACCTTGGTTTTGCCATAGAACTCGGTGCCTTCGCAGTGGTAAGCCTTGGATTTTGTGTTGACCCACACTTTGCCATCGCCACCGCCGGGTGCTGCCGTGATGGGAGCGGCGGTTTTTGCAGCGGATGCGGCATCTTTCTTGACCGCTGGCGTTTTAGCGAGAGAGGTTGTCGAGGCGCTGGCGGCTGCACTTGCTGGCGCTGCAGGAGCGTCCATTTTGGCAAAAGCGATAGAAGAGCAGAGCACGCCAGCCACAATGGCCAATACACGGAGTTGAGATTTCAAGGAGATTCCT
Source organism: uncultured Burkholderiales bacterium (assembly GCA_903926695.1). Taxonomy (GTDB): domain Bacteria; phylum Pseudomonadota; class Gammaproteobacteria; order Burkholderiales; family Burkholderiaceae_C; genus Polaromonas. Next base: position 11,230 of record CAIYKK010000127.1, on the reverse strand, counting down.
TTGGATTTTTTACGGAGCTCAAACCTATGAGACTCTGGAATCTAAACGTATCAATCGAAGTTTGGTTGACCCGCAGGGCCGTCTGACGCTGCATCCAAAAACGGGAGTTCTTGAAGCCTTACCTGAATGCAGCTTGCCGCTGCCCGCACAGGAACGGCCGGTCAATTTGCTGGGGGAGTTGTTCGATATCGGACCTGGCGACGCCGTCAGTGGCTCGTTCAAGGCCTGTGGCACCACCAGCTTCAGAGCCGGTGCGGCGACTTCAGGCGTTGCATCCGGTCTGGCCCGTGCCGGGATGGGTGTCATGCCAAGGGCGATGCGGCTCTGGTTGCCGAAACTGCGCCGCTGGCCCGAGGAGATCGTTCCGAGCCACGATGGACACCGCAAAATGACTCGGCGTATCGCCCCGGCGTGGATTTCCCTGTAGATTACGCCCATGCAAATTTTTACATTGGAAGTGAAGCATTAATCGGCTGGTTAGTGGTTTTTTCGTCCGCCTTAATCCTGCACCGCTCTCAAAACACCCCGTCCATGCCCGATACCCCCCCGCCCGATGAACGGCTGACCCAGTGCGCCAACCTGTGGCTGCAGGTGTGCCGTGCGCGCGGCACGCCTGCGCCCGATCAGACCCTGGTCGGCCCGTTTCTGGCCAGCCTGCCCGCGTTGCAGCAGAGCGAACTCGAACGCGCTTTGCTGCTGTGCCTGAACGGGCGTGAAAAGCACCGCGAACTGGCGCTGGTATCGTGGGCGGCGGCGTGTACCCGGCCGGATTTTTTAATCCGGGTGCAGGGGCACGGCCTGGGTTGCAGCGGGCCTGCGCTGTTTGGCGCTGGCTTGACGCTGATGGCCTCGGGTTGGGACATGTCGGCACGCATTGCGCAGCTCGCGGGTAACCCGCAGGACATCGCCGCGCTGGCAGTGCTGCTCGGGCAGCCCGTTCCTGCGCCCGAGCCACAGCCAGAAGTGCCTGTGCCGCCCATCAAACCGGGCCGACTCAAGCGCCAGGGACTGGCGCCCGTGCAGCATATTTTTGCGCAAGAAGAAACGCTGGAATCTGTTTTTCCGATTGCCGATGATCTCGATCCCGGAGCGCTCAGCCTGCCGGGGCGGCTCCAGGTGCGTCTGCTGGGCCGGGAGTCGGCGCACACCCTTGAAATCGGCCCGCACCGCCGTAGCGCCAGCTTCATGGGCGTGCATGTCGTGACCATCGAATCGGCCCATGCCCTGCTAGATGCCAGCGGCTATGACTGGGATAACAAACTGACGCTGCAGCTCACGCCCGAAGAAATGCCGCTGGCCACAGCGGTGCTGATGAACCGGAGCGCGTCGGCGCGCTTTGGCCGCGATGGCGCAGAGCGCGGTAAGTTTGCCGAACTGCGCCATCAAGAGAACGGGCTGGTGCTGGTCACCGGCCAGGGCAGCGCGGTGCATGCCGTGCCGGTCAAGGCCGGGGCGCTGTATTATTTACTCAGTCTTTTTTGCCGGGGCATGGCGCGCGGCCTGCCCGGCAGTTCGGTCGCCGAAGTGCTGGCGCTGATGGAGGCGGCCAGCCGCTGAGTGCCTGAAGTGCCTATTTCGGGCTTTTAAGGGAAAATTTGCTGATCAGCTTGGTAAACTGATAAAACCATCCTCCTGCTTTGTCAATTACCCCGGCCTAAAGGCCGGAGCTTGGAGTCGAAAGACAAAGAGTTAGGTTGAAGCAGGGAAAGCGGTAACCAACCCGCTACGTTAGTAATAGGTCGTCAAGACGCACCAGCAAATGCTGGCCGAGGTTTGCTGCTCTGCAAGGCTTTAATCATGCAGACCAAAGGTAAAGGGGCTAAGGTTTTAGCCGCTGATCGCAAGATCAGGAGCCGGTTATTGACATTCCCGAGGGGACATACACCGCAAGGTGTGGGTCACAAGGTCTTTACGGACAGAGCCTCACGGCCCAGCCAGGTGGAAAGCCGGCACCTTACAACGGACTAAAAGAAAGGCAAGCGTGATTCAGGTAAGTCCAAGGGTAACGACTGCTGCGCAGTCGGCGATCTACCGCTCCGGCCTGAGGGCCGGGGTTTCACGCCCATTCTGATGAAAATCAATGCATTTGGCCGACTCGGAAAACCGATACTCCTGGCGCTGGCGCTGGCGCTCATCATGGGCCTGCCTGCCACAGCCCAGACTTTGCAGGAATCACTTGCGGCCTCCAAGACCCAGAACTATCTGGTGGCTTATGGGGGGTTCCGAAAGCTGGCAGAGCAAGGCAACGTCATCGCCCAATACAACCTGGCCATGATGTATGACCTGGGCAACGGCATCGCCGAGAACAACCCGCAGGCCGCCGTCTGGTACCGCAAAGCCGCCGAGCAGGGCCATGTCATGGCCCAGTTCAAAATAGGCCAGATGTTTTACATGGGTAAAGGCGTTGCCAAAAACGATGCGCAGGCCGCCGCGTGGTACAGCAAAGCCGCCGACCAGGGCCATGCGTCCGCGCAATACAGCTTGGGCCTGCTGTATGCCCAGGGAAAAGGGGTTTCCCAAAATGACCAGCAGGCCGCCGCGTGGTACCGCAAAGCCGCCGACCAGGGCCATGTCATGGCGCAGTTCAAAACAGGCCAGATGTACGCCCAGGGAAAAGGACTTTCCCTGAACGAAACGCAGGCCGTCGCCTGGTACACCAAAGCCGCCGAGCAAGGCCATGCCGCTGCGCAGTACAACCTGGGCTTGATGTATGAGCAGGGCCGAGGCGTTTCCAAGAGTGCCGAAACCGCCTATTTCTGGTGGCTGCTGGCAAGCGCCCGCGACTATGACGCTGCCATCAAAAGCCGCAACCAGATTGAGTCCAGCCTGAACCGCCAGCAGCGCAAAAATGCCGAAGCTTCGGCCCAAACCTGGAAGGCCAAGCCCGCACGCGCCAGTTAGCCCGGTTAGCCCGCTCTGCCGGGCCAGCGCCTCAAGCCTGCGCCGCTGCGTCAAAGCGCTTGAGCGCTGCCAGACCCCTGCGTAATCTCCTATAAAATTCACGCTCCAGCGGCATGAGGCGCCCATGCCACGGTAAAAAAAACCGGTTTCATGGAACGCTGCCCGGCGGATTTTTCAAGCCAGGCCCCCCAATCCTGCCTTTTCGTTGGCCGATTGAAACCGCGTATTTCTCCAGCCCTGCCGCCTCCCGTGAGTCCTTTGTCAATAAAGAGCCTTTGTGGTTTCCCAGCTTAAAAAACGCCACGTCTTTTACCTCAGTGGTTTTGATCCGCGCGGCCCGGCGTTTTACCGGCGCCTGTACCAGAGCGAATCGGCCAAACAGGCGGCTGTCAACGGCATGGCGATTTCTGTCGGCAAAAGCGCCAAACCCTCCAAACTCAGCCAGGCCTGGACGCTGCAGGCGAACATAGGCGATGGCACAGTCGAAACCCGCTACGAATGCCTGCGCTGGGACGACCTGATCCGCAAACACTGGCAGCGCAATGAACTGCGCATCGTGCTTGATTTCTGCCGGGTGTTTGCCATGTGCGTGGGCAACGGCATGCTGTGGCGCTTTCTGACAACCGCCTGGCCGCCTTTTGTTGCGGCGGTCGTGCCGTTTCTGCTGATCATGGCGGTGCTGTCGCTGGCTCTGGGCGCGGGCGCGCTGGCGGTTTACGCCCTCGGGGCGGCGGGCGTGTCCGCCGCGCTGGTCTGGGCGGGCGGGCTAGGCGCATTTGCCGCTGTGATGCAGTTGGGCCGCCTGATGGAGCGGCGCATGAACAGCTACTGGCTGCTGCGCATTTATGCCTTTACCGAAAAACAGGCGGTTGACAAACTGCCCGATCTGGAAGAGCGCCTCGATATTTTTGCCCAGCAACTGGTGGCCAAAGCCAAGGCCGCGCAGGACGACGAAATCCTGCTTGTCGGCCACAGCACCGGCTCCATCATGGCCATTTCCGTGCTGGCGCGCGCGCTGCACATCGAGCCTGCGCTGGCCAGCCAGGGGCCGCGCATCAGCCTGCTCACGCTGGGCCAGTGCATTCCGCTGCTGAGCTTTTGGCCCCGCGCCGAGCGCTTTCGCTGCGAGCTGGCCAGCGTTTTTGAGGCCCGGCAGATCGACTGGGTCGATTTCACCGCGCCGACCGATGGCGCCTGTTTCGCCCTGATCGACCCGGTGGCCGCCACCGGCATCACGCACCCCAAAAACGCCGAACCCAACGCCGAACCCCGGCCCAAGCTGCTGTCAACGCGCTACGTCACCCTGTTCACGCCACAGACCTATGCCGCCATGCGGCGCAACTGGTACCGGCATCATTTCCAGTACCTGATGGCGGGCGAAAAAGCGGGCGACTACGATTTTTTCGCCATCACCGCTGGCAACCAAACGCTGGGCGAGCGCTTTCGCGCCAAAGCCTCCGTCACCAATTTCACTGGGTTAAAAAAGGTATTCCATTGACATCCTCCTCGCCCTAAAGAGCGGGGATTTCCACTGCTGGCGTGCCATGCCCGGCACGGAAACCAGATTTGTTCAGAATATTTTTAGCTGCATTCACATCTCGATCATGCTCACAGCCACAGTCCGAACAAATCCAATTCCTTATTCCAAGGTCTGCGATACCTTTCGGCCTCGAATCGGGCAAGTTGCCGCAATTCGAGCAGACCTGGGTGCTAAACGCTTCATTCACTTCTTCAAACCACGCGCCATGCTTAACAGCCTTGTACGCCAGTTGAGTTCTGAAGGACGACCAGCCTGCATCCAAAACGGACTTGGCCATGCTGGTTTTGGCGAGTCCGGCGGCGTTGACGTTGCCCACCGCGATGTAGTCAAACTCGCGCACGATGCGGATGCTGAGTTTGTGGTGAAAGTCGCCCCGGCGGTTTGCCACCTTGGCGTGAATCGCTTTCACCCGTTCTTTCTTGCCCGCCCGCTGCGCCACGGCCAGCGCGGCCTCGGCGTCCTGGTAAATCCGCTGCGCTTTAATCTTCTTGCCAGTAGACAGCGTGGCGAAATCTTTCAAGCCCAAATCAATGCCAACGCCTTTGAGCGGCTGGCGCGCCTCAGCCGCGCAAGCCACGTCAATGACGATATTCAAAAACCAGTTGCCCCGGCTGTCACGGGAAAAATTGCTGCCGTCCTTGATTTTTCCCTCGGGCAAGACCCGGCTATGGAACACGCGAAAGGTGTTGCCCGCAAAGCGGAACGCGCTGCCTTCGCGCTTCAACTCGCGGCCCTTGAAGGGCACCCAGCCGAGCGATTTTTTGCCCCGGTAGCGCAGATAAGGCCGCTTTTTCTGGCTGCGCGATTTGGCGTACTGCTCGCAAACTGCGTTCACGGTACCAGAGTGCAAGCCCAGTTCTTTGCTGGAACCAGTGGTCAATTTATTCAGGTCAAAGCCGGTGTGCCAGCGGCGACCAAAGCGCAAAGCATCCTTTTGCCGGTCGTTGCAGTAGTTCCAGACAAAATTGCAGGCCCGGCTTTGCTGGTTCAGCAAGCCGTTGAGCGATTTCACCCGGTAGCGATAGACCAAAATCATGCCGGATATGCTACCCGTAACGCGCTATCAAAAACAAGCCCCGAACGCTTTGCGTTCGCCCTCTACCTCCCTGGCCTGAAGGCTGGGGTTTCTCGGGTATTTCAATGAGCCGCTTTTGTCCCGTTTATCCCAAGCCGCTGAAAAGCAAGGCTTCGATGTTTTTGATGTTTTTCGGCAAGCGCCGCTCCTGGCTCGATGGTCTGTACGAGCGCAGCTACCGCATGAAAATGGGCGAAATCCGCCTGCCCGGCCTGGAGCTGTACATGGTCAACGAGCCGTCGCTGGTGCGCCGCGTGCTGGTTGAACAAGCCGCCAAATTCCCCAAACACACGCTGTTGGGCAAGCTGCTGCAGCCGCTGCTGGGCGAAAGCATCTTCACCACCAACGGCAAGCAGTGGGAGCGCCAGCGCGAAATGATGGGTACATCGTTTGCGCAGACCCGCCTCAAGCTGGTGTTTCCGCTGATGAAAGCCGCCACCACTGCGATGCAGGAGCGCATGGATCGCCTGCCCGACGGCGTGGACTACGACGTGGATGTGGAAATGACGCACGTCACCGCCGACATCATTTTTCGCACAATCCTGTCGCAAACCCTCGAAGGCGAGACGGCGCGCAAGATTTTTGATGCCTTCACCCGCTTTCAGTCGCTGACGCCGCGCATCGTGAATCAGGTGATTTTTAAACTGCCGCGCCTGTTTACGCCGTGGCTGGCCATCCGCCGGAGCAACGCAGCGGCGCGGGAAATCCGCTCGCATCTCGAAGCTTTTATCCGCCCGCGCTACGACGCGCACCACCGGGGCCAACCCGGCCCAGAGCAGGACATTTTGGCTTCGCTGCTCGACGCAGTCGATCCCGACACCGGACGCGGTTTTTCGTTTGACGAGCTGGTCGATCAGGTCGCCATGCTGTTTCTGGCGGGCCACGAAACTTCGGCCAGCGCTCTGGCCTGGTCGCTGTACCTGATCTCGATGAGCCCGGAAATCCAGGAACGCATGCACGCCGAAGCCGTGGCCGTGCTGGGCGGCAAAGACCCGGATTATTCAGACATCAAGCAGATGTCGCTGATCTGGAACGTGTTTCGCGAAACGCTGCGGCTGTACCCGCCGGTGGGATTTTTTGCGCGCCAGGCCAGCGAGACGCAAACCATGCGCGACAAGACCGTTCCGGCTGGCGCGTCCGTCGTCGTCGCGCCGTGGCTGATTCACCGCCACCGCGACCTGTGGGAGCGCCCCGACGAGTTCGACCCCGACCGCTACAGCACCGACAGCGCCAAGGAGTCGCTCAAGTGCGCGTATTTGCCTTTTGGCCTGGGGCCGCGCGTGTGCATGGGCGCGACCTTTGCGCTGCAGGAAGCGGGCCTGATTCTGGCCACGCTGGTCAAGCGCTACCGTTTCGAGCCGGTGCCCGGCCACCAGCCCGACCCCGTCGGGCGGCTCACGGTGCGCTCGGAAAACGGCATCCGCGTGCGGCTCATCAAGCGCAAAGAGGGCGACAGCGCTGCGCCCGCGCCCGCTGCCAGCCGTGCCCCGGCTTCAAGCGGCTGCCCTGTTGCGCACTCCTAAAACCAGTGTCGTGTCAAGGGCAAAATTTATGCTCATGACGCAACACTAGCCTTTGTCGCCCCAGACACGGGGCGGATTCTCCTTGCAAGGAATTGCTGTGAAAGAAAAACTTGCCGGCTTTTTGCTGATGACGGCGATTGTTCCGTTGGCCATTTTTGGCTACCTGATCATTGTGTATGCCGGTTTTATCGGCAAGGCCGAGCGTGGCCGCTCCGGCGTGCGGGCGCTGGACCATTTTGTCAACGCCGCCGTGTTCAACGGCTACGCCTGGGAGTCCGTTTCGTCGCACGCCTGGCGCGTGCAGGACAGATACCGCTGGGCGCGGGGCGTGATCTGGCTGACAAACAAATTTCAGCCAGATCACTGCCGCCGCGCCAACAAGCGCGAGCAGCCTATGGTCGATTTGATCCTGAAAAAAGGCTTGGACAAGCGCACGATTTTTTAAGCAGACACCGCCGCCTGAAGGCTCAGGCGCGCCGGGCTGGACTGGCGGCTGCTTTGAGTGCGCCGGGCAGCTCAGCGTAGGCCACGGCATCATCAAAACTGTGTGCAAAACGCTCGCCTGCGCGGGTGCCGTTTTTCCGCAGTTCAACCGGGATATGGCGTCCGCGCAGCGCCATCACCGCAAACACCAGCCAAACGTGAGGTGCCATCGCGCGCGCCGCCGCGTCGCTGTCGCGCCAGGCGGCCAGCGCCACGCCAGCGGCTCCGGCGCTTTGCACGTCGCGCACCAGCCGCTCCAGCGCCTGCGCTGACGGTGTGGCCGCCGCACTGCGCGGCGCGTCCACGATGCGGGTGTAGCGCCGGGGCGGCTGTATATCAGCCACGGGCAGCGCCTTGGGTGGCAGCGCCCGCACCAGCGTGGTCATTTCATCGCGAAGGGCGCGTTCGCTGTCCAGCGGCGCGACGTGGGCGGCGAGCGGTGGCAGGCGGGCGGCGAGCAAAAAGTCGGGAATGTCCCCGCTCAAATCGGCTTCGATGCCGCGCCAGCCCGGCTGCTGGCGCAGGAGCATGTCCATGCGCGCCAGCAGCTTGTGGCGCTGCTCGACCTCGCGCAGCCGGAAAATCTCCGTGCGGATCAGCGTCTGCATCTCCGACAAACCTTGCTGCCACGCGGTGATGTACGCGAGCAGATTGCGCCGCACAAAGCGCGCCAGCGCCTCCATCGCCCAGGCGCTAGCTTGACGCTCCAGCTGATCGGCCATCAGCGCGAGCCGGTTCAAATCGCCCGCGAGCGTGGTCGTTTGCTGTTGGTAATAGCGGTTCTGGCTCTTTTTGGCCTGCAGCGTTTTGACGTTGCCAAAGCGTGTGCTCATCAAGGTTTGCAGCAACAGCATGTTGCGCTCCATGCTGTCCACGATGTCAAACACCGTGGCTTGGAGCGTCATCAACAGGCTGGCCAGCGCTTCCTGGTCAGCGTCCTGGCGCACCTGGCCGACTTCGGCCCACAGCACATTGAGCTGGGTGATGCGCGAGCCGATTTCGGCCAGACTCTGAAACGCTGGAAACAGTTGCAAATGGTCTTGCAAATACTCGCGCAGCCGGGGATGCAGCCGCCAGCCGTCTTCGCCCGCCGGACGCAGCGCGCTGGCCTGACGCAGCGCGGCGATGGCGGCGGGCGAACTGTCCGCTTCGCTGCACACCACATCGAGCAGCCCGCTTTGCACCAGCGCTGCATGGCGGCTGAGCGTGTGCAGCACCTCCTTGATCGGCGAACTCATGCGGAGGCGTCCCCGCCAGCGCCTTCACGCGAATTCCCATCGGGGGCCGCTGCGGCGGTGGTGGTAGCTGGCGTTGCTGAGGTGCCATCGTGCGCAGCATCGGCGGCGGGTTGGGCAACAGCCGCGCCGCCCGTCCGCGCCTCATCAAACGCAAGCGCGCCATCCAGCCGCGACTGGGCGCTGCCCAACTCGCCCAGCGACTCATCGGCCAGATGCGCGGTGTTCTCGGCAATAAAACCGATGAGTTGGTACAAATAATCAATCTTGCCGGTGACGCGGTAGCCCTTGTTCGTCGGGTTGGTTTCCACCAGATAACCGTCGTTTTGCAGTTGCGCCAGCATGCGCCGCACCCGGTCAATGGCCGAGTCGCTGACGCGTGCGCCGCCGATTTCGCGCATTTCCAGCAGCCGCCGTTCTAAAAGCGCCGAGCCGCGCACCGCTTCGCTGATTTCCGACTCCCACAGCATGTCGCCCGCGTGGATTTGCGGATGGCGGCCTTGCGCTTGGCGCAGCGTTTCCATGAAGCCGACGACCGGCTCCAGCCGACTGCGCACCGTGCGCAGCTCCTCGCGCAGGCGGCTGCGCAAATCCGCCGTGACGACCGCGTGGGCCATAAAAAACGCACCCTCCGCGTCCAGCCGCGCCAGCCGGTAGCCGATGGCTGACAGCCACGCCTCGGCGCGGGCGCGCCCGTCAGCCTCCTGCAGCGCGGCGTATTCCTCGGGGTAATGCACGGCGCAGACAAAACAGCCTTCGGCCAGACGCTTCAAAGCCGCTTCAAGCATGGCGCACTCCTTTCCCGGCAGCACCGTCGGCGGATGAAATGTCCGCTGGAATTTCCGACGTGGCAATCGCGCCCGTGTCCTCAAAAATGCACAGTCTCGGGAAAAACCGCGCCAGCGCCGGATCGACGCTGGCCGAAGCGCTGATCACGTCGATGCGGTGCGCGTCCAGCGTGTGCAGGAAAGCGCCCCAGGTTGTTCGGGTCAAACCGGCCAATTTCGTCCGTCACCCAGGTCAGGCGCACGGGCGAATCGGCACCGCGAATCATCTGCACAAAACCCATCAAAAACATCGCCGTGATCAGCGCCGTGTTGCCGTTGGACGAAACGGCGCGGAAATCCTCCTCGCTGCGGATGATGCGGCGCTGGCCGTTTTCAATCAGGGAGCATTCCAGCCGCACCTGCTCGTTCAAATTGACGCGCAGCACGCCGTCGGCGGGCAGGATGTCGCGGAAGGCGCGGATCAGCGCGGCCTCGTCCTGACCGGGCAGCTCGCCCTGCTGCGTGGTGAACAGGCCGCCGCTGGAGTTCTGGCCGCTGTGAACTTCCTGCATGTGGCGCAGCAGTTTCATCGGGCCGATTTGCCCGACATCGGAGCGCACGGTGACGGACAAATCACGAAAGCGCTCGAAGCGTTCGGTGTCGCCCAGCGCTTTTTGCAGCTCGCGGTTAAACCCCTCGACGCGGCGCTCGAACAGCGCCAGATCGCGCACAAAGTTGCTGGCCACGGCCATGAAGCCGTTCATTTCTTTGTGCAGCTGATCGACGTAAGGCGCGTGTTCCGCCGGGTTGAACCAGTCGCCCAGCGCCTGCGCCTGGGCACAGCGCGCCTGGTGCTCCAGCAGCGTCTGGGCGGGTGCCATGTCGCGCTCGCGCAGTTGCAGCCAGTGCTCGACCGGGCCGCTGCGCATGGTCATCAGGTTACGCAGCACGCGAATGTCTTTTTGCAGCGCGTCGGACTCGGCGCTCAGGGCGGCGCGGCGCTGGGCGACTTCTTTTTCCAGATCTGGCACGTTCCAGTCCAGCGGCGGCGACGATGGCCTCCCGGTGGCGAAATCGGCCAGCGCGTGGGCCAGCTCCTGCAGCCGCAGCGATTCGGCGCGCCGGGCGCTACGCTGGCCGTCCAGCGCGGCGGCATCCTGCCTGCGTTGCAGCGCCAGCGCCGCCAGATCGCTGTCCAGGCTCTGGCGGCGGGTGTGAATGGCCTCGCAGCGCGCCTTGAACTGCGCGCTGGCTTCGCGCCGGGACGCCAACGTGGGTTCGGTGTCGCGGCCAAAACGCCGCCAGTCGGCCACTTCATGGCGGTTGGCGGCGATTTGATCGAGTCGCCGGGCGAGCGCGTCGATGGCCTGCTCCAGCGTCGCCAAGCGCAGCGGATCCACGCCGAGACCAGCGCGGGCGCGGGCCGCGTCATCATCGACCTGGCCCAGTTCGCGCTGAACGCGGGCCAGCACGGTGGCTTTTTCGTCGGCCAGGCGCGTTTGCGCGGCGGCCATGTCTTGCGCCAGCCGGGCGCGCTGCTGGGTGAAATCGGCGCGTATGCGCTCGGTGGCTTCGTGGCTGCGGGTGGATAGGTGCTGCTCTTCGGCCTGCAGCGCTTGGAGCCGGGCCTGCTTGTCTTCGGTTTCGGCCAAGGCGCGGCGGCGGGCATCGGCTTTGTCCTGCGCGGCGGCCTGCTCCATGCGGGT
>CAIYKK010000126.1 GCA_903926695.1 uncultured Burkholderiales bacterium | reverse complement strand
CGGATTTCATCAACCGCCTTGCCGCTGGCATCCACCAGTTGCACCACATGGCGGCCCGGCCAGGGCAGCCACTTGATTTCATTGCCGCGCCCGAACTCCTTGCCGTCCATCAGCCAGCGCAGGCTGCGGCCTTCGGCGCTGAACGTCAGGCGCTGGTGCGTGGGCGGAATGTCCGGGTCCAGCGCAATGATGGTGCCCGAAGTCGGCGCGGTGATGCGCGCGGTCTGGGCGGCTTCGGCGCTGTCGTTTTTCGGGCGCTTGCGGCCTTGAGAACCGCCGCTGCGCGTCTGCGCAACGCCGGAATTGGTCGCAAACAGCGCCTGCTCGGTGCCCTGAAGAAACCACTCGCTGCGCGCCGCTTCCAGCTCCTGGCCGAAGGTGACGCGGGTTTGCACCAGCCCGGCGGGCGGCGTGGGGGCGCGGCTGGGTTCGCTGCGGTGCAGGTAATTCATCAGCGCGGCCCAGACGGGCGCGGCACCGCTGGTGCCGCTCACGTCCCACATCGGCGCGCCGCTGGCGTTGCCCACCCACACGCCGACGGTGTAGCGCTGCGAAAAACCCATCGCCCAGTTGTCGCGCATGTCCTTGCTGGTGCCGGTTTTGACGGCGGTCCAAAAGCGCGTGGCCAGCAAGCTGTCGGTGCCGAAAGTGCGGGCACGCGCCAGCGGGTCGGCCAGAATGTCGGCGACGATAAAGGCGGCGCGTGGGTCGAGCACGGGCCGGGTCGCGGCGGCTGGCGCGTCCCGGCTTCGGCGGGCGGGCGCGCCGGGCGCTTCTTTGGCGGGACTTGAGGCGCGCCGGTTGTCCGCCTGAGCGGGCGGCGCGGGCGGGAAAAACTGCACTTCACCAAACCGCCCGCCGTTGGCCAGCGTGCGGTAGGCGTTGGTCAGCGCCAGCAGCGGCACCTCGGCGCTGCCCAGCGCCAGGCTGTAGCCGTAGTAGTCGCCCGACTCTTTCAGCGGCAGGCCCATCGCCCGCAACTGTTTGTGAAACGCCTCGGGCGAGACCATTACCAGCGTGCGCACGGCGGGCACATTGAGCGACGCGCCCAGCGCGGTGCGACTCGACACCAGCCCTTTAAAACGCCGGTCGTAGTTTTGCGGAATGTAAAGCCCGCCCGAAGTCTGGATTTGCGACGACGAATCTTCCAGCAGCGACGCGGCGGTGATGCGCCGCTCGGCAATCGCCTGCGCGTACAAAAACGGCTTGAGCGTGGAGCCGGGCTGGCGCAGCGCCAGCACGCCATCGACCTCGGCGGCGGCGCTGAGCTGGCCCGACGAGCCGACCCAGGCCAGCACCTGGCCGGTGGCGTTGTCCAGCACGACGGCGGCACCGTCTTCGACGTGGCGGCCCTGCAACTCGCGCAACTGCTGCTGCAGGCTTTGCACGGCCACGCGCTGAACATCGGCGCGCAGGGTGGAGCGCAAAACGCCCGCGCCGCCTGCGCTGCCCGCACTGCCCGAGCCGCCCGCACCGCCTGCGCTCTGGCCCGGCGGGCTGGCGGATTTTTTCGGGTTTTTTCCTGCGCTGGCGGGCTGGCTCTGCGCCAAATCCCGCGCCAGCAGCCGCCGCGCCAAGTGCGGGGCGATACCTTCGTTAGCCTCAAAATCGCGCCGCTGCAGCGCGCCGCTGACAAACAATTCCAGCCCGTCGCAGTTCACGGCGGCGCTTGAAGCCGGTGCGCTGGCCGGGCTAGCGCGCCCGCCCGCCACCGGCAGGACCGAAGCCTGCATCAGTTTCAACACCCCGCAGGCGCGCTGCGCCACCTGCGCGGGCTTGGCGTTCGGCCCGCGCACCAGCGCGCTGGCGACAGCCGCTTCGCGCTCGTCCAGCCCGTGCGCGGCCTTGCCAAACAGCGTGCGGCTGAGCGCATCAATGCCGACCAGCTCGCCGCGAAACGGCACGAGGTTGAGATAAGCCTCCAGAATCTGATCCTTGCGCCAGCCGCCTTCCAGCCACTGCGCCGAGACGGTTTGGCCGATTTTTTGCGTCAGGCTGCGCCCTGTGGCCCCGGCGCGCCAGTCCTCGTCGATCAGGCCCGCGAGCTGCATGCTCAGGGTGGACGCGCCACGGGTTTTGGTGTTCCACAAATTGCCCCACGCGGCGGCGGACACGGCGCGCCAGTCCACGCCGCTGTGCTCGTAAAAACGCTTGTCTTCGCTCAAAACCAGGGCGGTGCGCAGCGCGGGCGAGATGTCGGCCAGCGCCACCCACTGCCCGCGCCGTACCGTTTTGTCAGTGCGAACGCGCTGCAGCAGCTCGCCATTGCGGTCGAGGATCAGCGTGTCGGACGGCCTGAAGTCGCGCTTGACTTCGTCGAAAGAGGGCGCGGCTTGGGTGCTCTGGGTGGCGCAGAGCAGCAGAACAGCGAGGAAATACCTTATGTCTGACATGAACGAGATTCATTGACATCCTCCCCCGCCTGAAGGCGGGGGATTCCTGCGGCGCTAGACATGAGTTGACTCCTGCCTGGTCGCTTCGGTGGGTTCCTGCTTCGCTGAGGCTGGTTTCGCCCTGCGCTTGCGCGCAACAGAGCCGTCCTCTCCACAGGCTGCTGCGCGGTATCCCCGCGCCAAAATGTTCGTTGCGCCGACCACGTCGGCGTTGTTCGCGTAGCCGCATTCCATGCACTCAAACTTTGCTTG
>CAIYKK010000125.1 GCA_903926695.1 uncultured Burkholderiales bacterium | reverse complement strand
CGTCGCGTCCTGCAGCCCTTCGGCCTTGATGTAATCCCACAGCTTTTTAATCACCTGGGCGCGGGCCACCGGCTCGTTGCCAATCACGGCGGCCAGCGCCTCGCTGGGTTTTAACCCGGCACCGGGCGCGCTCACGCGTTTGGCTTTGGGCGCGGTAACTGCACCGGATTCAGCAGTTGCGCCGGAATCAGCGGCGGCAACCGTTTTGCCGGGTGCCTTTTTGGCGGCGGCCTTTTTCGCGGCGGGTTTGGCCGCTGATTTGGTCACAGTTTTGGCGGCGGACTTGGTGGCGGGCTTGGCCGCGACCGTCTTGCCAAACGGCGTTTTCACCGTGCCCGGAGCCTTGGCCGCCGCGCCCGGCTTGGGCGGAAATTTCGACGGGGCGAATTCAAAATTCACCTTGCCCGCTTCCGCGTCCCAGACCAGATGCGCCTTGAAAGCGCGGCGCGTGCGCATCGAGACAAACTTGTCCAGCAAATCGGTCTTGCCGGTGGTCAGCAGCTTGCGCATTTGCTCCGGCTCAACGGGCTGCTGCAGGATGATGTGGCCGGTTTTGAAGTCGCAGCTCGGCGTTGGCTGGGCCAGCGTCAGCACGGATTTTTCGCAGACGTAGTTTTTGCCCAGCTCATAGACGGCGCTGGCGCATTTCGGACAAGCGCCCAAAGATTCCTGGCCGCTGAAATCGACGATCTCGCCGGACTCGGCATTTTTGTCGTCGCCAAAATCGAATTCGAGCTTGTAGTTTTTCGTCTCCTCGTCGAATTTCAGCACCATTTCGGCGGTGAACGGCCAGCCCGCTTTGGAGCGGAAACCTTCGAGCGGGCCGATTTTTCGCTCGGTCAAAAATTGTTCGACTTCGGCGGTTTCAAAGGTGCGGCCCGCTGGCGTTTTGCCAAAGCTGAAACCGCAGCCTTCGCCGCTGCCGTTGACGCCGGTGCAGGCGTAGCGGCGGTAGTTTTCCTTGATCACGCCGCCGCAGTTCGGGCAGCGCGCCTGCAGCGTGGCGTAGTCGCCGGGAATCGAATCGCGGTCGTAGCCTTTGGCTTTCGCGACGAGGTTTTTGGTCATGGCGGCAATGTCGGCCATGAAGGTTTCGCGGCTGAGTTTGCCCTGCTCCATGCGCGCCAGCTTGTGTTCCCACTCGCCGGTCAGCGCGGCTTTGGAGAGTTCCTGCACGTCCAGGCCGCGCAACAGCGTCATCAATTGAAACGCCTTGGCCGTGGGAATCAGCTCGCGGCCTTCGCGCAGCATGTATTTTTCGGCGATCAGGCCTTCAATCGTGGCGGCGCGGGTGGCGGGCGTGCCCAGACCTTTTTCCTGCATGGCTTCGCGCAGCTCGTCGTCGTCGATGGTTTTGCCTGCGCCTTCCATCGCGCCCAGCAGCGTCGCTTCGCTGTAGCGGGCGGGCGGACGGGTTTTGAGCGCCTTGGACTCGACGTTTTCGACGCCGACGCGCTCGTTGGGCTGGACGGGCACCAGGCTCTGGCCCTTGTCGCCGTCTTTGGCGTCGGGCACTTCGCCAGCGGCTTCCTTGCCGTAAATGGCCAGCCAGCCGGGTTTGACCAGCACTTTGCCTTCGGTTTTAAAGCTATGGCTGCTGGCGGCGCTGACGCTCCCGACGGCGTGGGATGCGCGGCCCGGCGCTGCGGCCACCGTGGAAATCCGCGTCGTGACCAGAAACTCGGCGCTCGGAAAAAACACCGCCATGAAGCGGCGCACCACCAAGTCGTAGAGTTTCTGCTCGGCGTCGGACAGGCCGCTGGGCGCTTGCAGCGTCGGGATGATGGCAAAGTGGTCGCTGACTTTGGCGTTGTCAAAAATGCGTTTGGTCGACTTGATGTAATTACCTTTGATCGCCGTGGCCGCGTGCGGCGCGAGGTGCGTCATGCTGCTGGCCG
>CAIYKK010000124.1 GCA_903926695.1 uncultured Burkholderiales bacterium | reverse complement strand
GCCGCAGTTGTGGCTCAGGTTGTGGCCGTGGCCGTCGCGGTTGTTTTCGCCGTTGGCTTCGTTGTGGCGGTTGTTGTAGCTGACCAGATCGCGCAGCGTAAAACCGTCGTGCGACACCACGTAATTGACCGACGCGCTCGGCACCCGGTGGCGCGCCTGGTACAGGTCAGCCGAGGCGCACAGCCGCAGCGCAAAATTGCCCCGCGTGCGGGCGCTGTCGCCGCGCTGGAGCCAAAAGCCGCGCATCGTGTCGCGGAACTGGTCGTTCCACTCCAGCCAGCCTTGCGGAAACGCGCCGGTCTGGTAGCCGCCGGGGCCAATATCCCACGGCTCGGCGATTAGCTTGAGGCGCGAGAGCAGCGGGTCTTGCGCCACGGCCCTGAAAAACGCGCCGCCGCGCTCGAAGCCGTGATCGCCCCGGCCCAGCACCGTCGCCAAGTCGAAGCGAAAACCATCAACGCGCATCTCGCCCGCCCAGTAGCGTAGGCTGTCCATGACGAGCTGCAGCACGGCGGGCTGGCGAATGTCCAGCGTGTTGCCGCAGCCGCTGTGGTTTTCGTAGGCGGCGGGCGCGTTGGGCGGGTGGCGGTAGTAGCTCAGGTTGTCGAGGCCGCGAAAGCTCAAGGCCGGGCCGGTTTCGTCCGACTCGGCGCTGTGGTTGAACACCACGTCGAGCAGCACTTCGAGGCCGTGGGCGTGCAGGGTTTTGACCATCTGGCGGAATTCGTCACGCGGATTTAAACCGCCGTCGCCCGAAGCCAGCCGGGGATTTGGCACGAAAAACGCTAGCGTGTTGTAGCCCCAGTAGTTGCGCAGGCCCAAGCCGATAAGTCGCTCTTCATCAATTGCGTAGTGAACCGGCAGCAGGCTGACGCTGGTCACGCCCAGGCGCTGTAAATGCGCGACGCTGGCCGGGTGCGCCAGCCCGGCGTAGCTGCCGCGCAGGGCTTCGGGAACCTGCGGGTTGAGTTTGGAAAAGCCCTTGACGTGCAGTTCGTACAGCACGGTGTCGGGCAGCGGCACTGCGGGCGGGCGGGCGTCGCACCAGTCGAAATTGTCATGCACCACTCTAGCTTTGAGTGCGGCGGCGGCGTTGTCGCGGGTGTCGATTTCCAGCGGATGCTGGCGGTCAGCGCCGAAGTGTTCGTCAGACCACGCAAAAGCGCCGACGACTTCGCGGGCGTAGGGATCGAGCAGCAGTTTGTGCGGGTTAAAGCGCTGGCCCTGTTCGGGCTGCCACGGGCCGTGGGCGCGCAGGCCGTAGATCAAACCGGGCGCGGCACCGGGCAAATAGCCGTGCCAGATGTCGCCGGTGCGGACGGGCAGCATGTGGCGGCTGGTTTCGACCGTGCCGCCCGCGTCAAACAGGCACAGCGCCAGCGCCTGCGCATGGGCGGAAAACACGGCGAAGTTCACGCCCTGGCCGTCCCAGTGCGCGCCCAGCGGCCACGGGCGGCCCGGTTGCAGGGCGGGCGGCTGCGCGCCGCTGATTGTGGGCGGGCGGCCTGTTTCGTTCCCACTGCTTGCGGGGCATGGGTTGCTTATGCCGCTCATGCCGTCGGCGCTGACCATGCCGCTCACATCGTTGGTGCCGCTCACGCTGCTGCCGCTGCTCATGCCTTTACGCCGTCCATTCCAGCAGCACGGTGGCCAGCGGCGGCAGGGTCAGCACGACGGAGTGGGGCTGGCCGTGCCAACTGATGGGTTCGGCGCTGGCCATGCCCAGCGGCGTGCCGGTGTTGCTGCCGCCGTAATAGGCCGAGTCGGTGTTGAGCCGCTCGCGGTACGTGCCGGGCTGGGGCACGCCGATACGGTAAGCGTTGTGCATCGTCGGCATGAAGTTGCACACCACCAGCATCAAGCTGCCCGCGTCGTGGCCGCGCCGCACAAAACTCAGCACCGAGTTCGCCGTGTCCTGGTGGTCCATCCACTCAAACCCGGCGGGGTCAAAGTCGCGCTGGTAGAGCGCCGGGGTGGCTT
>CAIYKK010000123.1 GCA_903926695.1 uncultured Burkholderiales bacterium | reverse complement strand
GATGCGAAAAGAGTATGGAGATTTCCACCCTTGGCTAAAACGTCGTGGCGTGCTGTGGTCGCCAAGCTACTTTGCCGCCTCGTGTGGGGGCGCGCCGATTGAAATACTCAGGCAGTACATCCAGCAGCAGCAGGCTATCGACGCGTAGGCGCTCAGACCCCGGCATCAATGCCGGGGCTTGTCGCTTGGGGAGGGTCAGGCTGGGCGCGATGGACTATGTGGCCGTGGCTACGCCGGAGTTTGCGCAGGCTCGGCTGGCGGACGGGCGGCTGACGGCGCACAACTTTCGCGACATTCCCTTTGTGGCCTTTAACCGCAAAGACGACATGCAAAGCGAGTTTGTCGGCAAGGCGTTCGGGCTGAAGCAGGTCACGCTGAATCAGCTATTTGTGCCGTCGTCCGAGGGCCAGGTGCGCGCCGTGCTGGCGGGCTGGGGCGTGAGCGTGCTGCCGCGCCTGCTGGTCCAAAAACTGCTTGATGAAGGCCAGCTGGTGAACATCGCGCCCGCGTGGAGCCTGCCGATTCAGCTGTACTGGCACTGCTGGAATCTGGAATCCGAGGTGTTAGATGCCCTGAGCGCGGCTTTGACGCAGTCGGCGGCCAGAACGCTGACGCCTTGAATTTTTACCAAAAAATAACAAAAATAACAAAAATGCTATAAGCCTCAAATCAGGGGGTAAAAACGGCGCTCTATTGCGTCAAAAATAAGGTATTTCCATGCTCACCTGGGTTGGGCTTCGCGCCCGTCTTGTTTTACTGGTGCTGGCGGCGCTGCTGCCAGTCATGGGGCTGCTGGCTTATTCGGCTGTGCAGAGCCGCCGCGCCGCTTTTGAGCTGGCTGAGTCCAAACTGTACGCGCACGCGCTGCTGATGGCGGCGCAGCAAGATCTGGTGGGCAAAGCCAGCGATGTGCTCAAGTCCATCGCCAGCGCGCCTTCAGTCAAGGCGGTCATGCCCGCGCTGTGTCGCCAATACATTGCCAACCTACAGGTGCAGCATCCTGAGTTCAGCGAGTTGGGTGTGTTCGGACTTGATGGCAAACCGCTGTGCGCCAGCGCTGCAGCGGCGGGTGCGCCGAACTTCTCGCAGGCCGATTTTTTCAAGGCGGCGCTGGAGAGAGGCGTGTTTTCCGTCGGCGGCTATGGCGATCCGGTGCCCGGCATTGGCTTTGGCATGCCCGTTTATGACCCGCTGGGCCAATTGAGCGGCGTGGCCTTTGCCGTGTTCGAGCTGTCGGCGCTGGCCAAATTTCAGGACCACCTGTCCCTGCTGCCGGGCTCGTCTGTGGTGCTGCTTGATCGCCATGCTGCGGTGCTGACCGCCTACCCGCCTGTGTCCGGCCTGCAAGGCCGCACCCATCCTGTCAGCGCCGTGCGGCAGGCCGTGCAGATACGCCAGCAAGGCGTGCAGAACGGGCTGGATGCGCAAGGGACCGAGCAAATTTATGCCTTTGCGCCAGTTCCGGGCGGCGGCCCGACGGGCCTGATGGTGGCCGTCAGCATGCCGAGTGCCCTGGTGGCGGCCCAAAGCGACCGCGCCGTGTACCTGGACGTACTGGCCATGCTCGCCATGATGGCGCTGGGCATTGCCGGCACCTGGCGCATGGGCAACCGGTTCATCATCAGCCCGGCCAAGGCGATTTTGAAGGCCGCCGACACGCTGAGCCAAGGCGATATGGGTGCTCGCGTCAGCATAGACCCGCACAGCAGAGACGAAATCGACGAAATCGGCCTGGCCTTCAACCGCATGGCCGAATCGCTTCAGGCGCACCAGTTTGAACTCAACGCGGCCCTGCGCGCCTCCAGCAAGGAGCACGCCCTGCTCGACCTCACACTCAACAGCATGAGCGACGGCGTCATGGCGGTCGATACGGACGGACGCTTTTTGCTCTTCAATGCCTGCGCGGCTAACTTCTATGGCAGCGCGCCGCTGGCGGGCAGTCGCCTGTCGGACTGGTGCAACAGCCACGAGCTGCTCATGCTCGACGGCAAAACCGTGTACCCCTTGCAGGAGCGCCCGCTGGAGTTGGCGCTGCGCGGCATCGGGCTGGAGCGGCGCGAGCTGCTGTTCCGCCAGCCGGGCCAGTCGGACCGGGTCTTAAAGATCAGCGCCAGGCCGCTGTATGACGCGGGCCGTCAGCTCATAGGCAGCGCGGCTGTTTTCCGCGACATCACCGGGCCCAAGGCTGCCGAAAACTTTACGCTGGCCCAGGATCAGGTGCTGGGCCTGATTGCCGAGGGCGCGGCGCTGCCCGACTCGCTCAAGGCCATTGTGCAGCTGATCGATCAGAGCTCGCCGGGCAACTGGTGCTCCATCCTGCAGGTGCGTGGCGTGCTGCTGTGCGACGGGGTGAGCGTCAGCCTGCCGCCAGACTTTGTCCAGGCCGTTGACGGCCTGCCCATTGGCGAGGGCCGGGGCGCCTGCGGCACCGCTGCCTTTCGCAAGGAGTCGGTGGTGGTTGAGGATGTGGCCGCTGACCCACTGATGCAGGACTACCTGGCGCTGGCGCTGGCCCACGGCTTGAACGCCTGCTGGAGCGCGCCGGTGATCTCCAGCGACGGCGAGGTGCTGGCCACCTTTGCAATTTACCGCCAGACACCCGGCAGGCCCCAGCCCGCAGACCAGGAGCTGATTGCCTCGGGCGTGCGTCTGGCCCGCATTGCGCTGGAGAGCGCGCATGCGCAGGCGGCGCTGGTTGGCAGCGAAGCGCGCTTTCGCGAGCTGGCCGAAAACATCGACGACGTGTTCTACAACGTGGACGTGCAAACCCACGCCATGCTCTACATCAGCCCCGGCTATGAAAAGATCTGGGGCCGCAGTTGCGAGAGCCTGTACGCCAATCCGGCATCGTTTGCCGATGCCCTGCTGCCCGAAGACCGCCCTGTGCTGGCGCTGGCCGACCAGCTCAACGCCGAAGGCAAACGCTCCAATGTGGAATACCGCATCCTGTCGGGCAACGGCCAGATGCACTGGATACGCGACCGCTCCTACCCGGTGCTTAACGCCG
This sequence comes from uncultured Burkholderiales bacterium, assembly GCA_903926695.1. Lineage (GTDB taxonomy): Bacteria > Pseudomonadota > Gammaproteobacteria > Burkholderiales > Burkholderiaceae_C > Polaromonas. The sequence continues at coordinate 205 of CAIYKK010000123.1, read as the reverse complement.
CAGGCGCGCTGGAGCGTGTGGTCGGTATCGCACGCGACATCACCGAAAGCAAACTCGCCAAACTGGCTCTGGCCGCCAGCAACCGGGCGCTGAAAATGCTCAGCCGTTCCAGCATTGCCATCAACCGCATCGGCGATGAGGCCGGGCTGCTTGCCGAGATCTGCCGCGTGGCTGTGGAAGTCGGCGGCTACCGCATGGCCTGGGT
>CAIYKK010000122.1 GCA_903926695.1 uncultured Burkholderiales bacterium | reverse complement strand
GGTGCAGGCCACGGCGGGCGCTACTGCCGTTGGGCGCATCGGTGCCGATCTGGCCGCCACCATCGAGCCGCCCTCGGCCCTGCAGCTGGCCTCGCACCAGCTGGTACGCCAGCTTGGTGTGGTGGCTCTGGCGCTGGTTTGCACCCAGGTTTTTTTGGGCTGGTGGTGGAGTGGCCGCCCGCTGCTCGACAGCCTGCTGTCGGGCATTGCGCTGGCGATGGCCATCCTGCCCGAAGAAATCCCGGTCATCCTCACCGTGTTTCTGGCGCTGGGTGCCTGGCGCATTTCCAAGCAAAAAGTGCTGACCCGGCGCATCTCGGCGGTCGAGTCGCTGGGCGCCATCACCGTGCTGGCGGTGGACAAAACCGGCACGCTGACCGTCAACCGCATGGAAGTGGCCGCGCTAGCCACCGCCGACGCGTCTTTCACGCCCGAAGGCGCGAGCGAGCTGCCCGAAGAGTTCCACCGGCTGACCGAATTCGCCATGCTGGCCACGCCGGGCGACGCGTTCGACCCGATGGAAAAAGCCATCCAGCAGTTCGGCCACCAGTGGCTCAGCGGCACCGAGCATGTGCATGACGACGCGCTGCCGGAGTTTGAATATGCGCTGTCGGGCGACATTCTGGCGGTGACGCGGGTGTTTGCCAGCAACGCCCCGGCGCTGCACCTGCTGGCCACCAAAGGCGCGCCCGAAGCCGTGGCCGATCTGTGCCACCTGCCGACCGAGCGGCGCGACGCCATCCGCCACCAAGTCGAAGCGATGGCCGAGCGCGGCCTGCGTGTGCTCGGCGTGGCCTGCGGGCGCTGGAGCGGCGCGCCAGCGGCGCCCACGGTGCCCGGCGCAAAGTCCGGTGCCGCCGCCGAAAATGCCCGCCCCGCCGGACCCGGCAGCGCTTCTGCGAATGCGCCCGGCGCCTCACCCGCCTGGCCGTCCAGCCAGCACGATTTTGATTTTGAGTTTCTCGGCCTGATCGCGCTGGCCGACCCGGTGCGCCCGGAAGTTCCCGCCGCGCTGACCGAATGCCGCCGCGCTGGCGTGCGCGTCATCATGCTGACCGGCGACCATCCGGCCACGGCCCGCGCCATTGCCCGGCAGGCGGGGCTGTCGGAGCGAGCCGACATCATCACCGGCAGCGAAATGGCCGCGCTCGATGACGCGGCCCTGAGCCGGCGGCTGCGCCAAGTGGACATCTGCGCCCGGCTGCTGCCCGCACACAAGCTTCGGCTGGTGCAACTGCTGCGCGCCAGCGGCGAAGTCGTCGCCATGACCGGCGACGGCGTGAACGACGCGCCCGCGCTCAAGGCCGCCGATGTCGGCATTGCGATGGGCGAGCGCGGCACCGATGTAGCGCGTGAAGCGGCGGCGCTGGTGCTGCTCGATGACAGTTTTGCGCGCATCGTGGCGGCCATTCGCCAAGGGCGGCGCATCGGCGACAACCTGCGCAAGGCGGCGAGTTTTGTATTTGCGGTGCATGTGCCGGTGATCGCGCTGGCGCTGGTGCCTACGCTGCTGCAATGGCCCGCGCTGCTGCTGCCGGTGCATATCGTGCTGCTGCAGTTGTTGATTGATCCGGCCTGCTCCATCGTGCTTGAAGCCGAGCCGGAAGCCAGCGGCCTGATGGCACGCGGGCCGCGCCCGGTGTCGGATTCGCCGTTTGGCGTGGCGCCGCTGGTTTACGCGGTGCTGCAGGGGCTGGGCATTGCGGCGGTGCTGCTGCTGGGCTACGCCGGGCTGGCGCAGTTGGGCTGGAACGCCGTGCAGGGCCGCACGGTGGTGTTTGGCACTCTGATGTTCAGCGTGATGCTGCTGATTTTGGCCAGCCGCACCTCGCCGGGCGCGGCGCACGGCGGGCTGGCCGAGGCCAATCCGCTGCTAAAGCACATGGCTCTGGGCATGAGCCTGCTGCTGGCGGCGGTGCTGGGCCTGCCGTGGCTGCGCCAGATCATGGGCCTGGCCCTGCCCGACCTGGCCAGTGTCGGCGCGGTGGCCGCGCTGCTGGCGCTGTGCATCCTGTGGCTGGCGCTCTTGCGGCGACTGGCCCGCGCTGGATTTGCGCTACATCAAGCCGCTCAAAAACAGCGGCCTTGACATTGCCGGCGCGGCTACCAACTCCGCGTTTTCCGGGAGAATTTTGTATGAATGAGCTTCAAAAAATCGAGCAGCCCTCCCCGCTGGAGCTAGACCGCACAGTCCACACCCAACTGGCGCGCTTCACGCAGGGCATTTCGCCCGCCACGCTGGGCGCCGCCTGCATGGACTGGCTGACGCACCTGGCGCTCTCGCCGGGCAAGCAGCACGAGCTGCTCGAAAAAGCCATCATCAAAACCCTGCGCATCGGCGACCACACGCTGCGCGGCCCGCTGGATCACTGCCATCCCTGCATAGCGCCGCTGCCGCAGGACAGGCGCTTTAGCGCCGCTGAATGGCAGGAGTGGCCGTTCAACCTGCTGTACCAGTCCTTTTTGCTGCATCAGCAGTGGTGGCACAACGCCACCACCGAGGTGCCCGGCGTCACCGCGCACCACGAGCAGCTCATGACCTTTGCGGCGCGGCAGGTGCTGGACATGTTCTCGCCGTCGAACTTTTTGCTCACCAACCCCGAAGTGCAGGCCGAAACCGCTCGCAGCGGCGGCATGAACCTGATTCAGGGCTGGCACAACCTGCTGCAGGAAATGCAGCGGCGCACCAGCGGCCAGCCCCTGCCCGGCACCGAAAAATTCCGCCCCGGCAAGGAAGTCGCGCTCACGCCGGGAAAAGTTGTACTGCGCAACCACCTCATGGAACTGATCCAGTACAGCGCGCAGACCGACACCGTGTTTGCCGAGCCGGTGCTGATCGTGCCGTCGTGGATCATGAAGTTCTACATCCTCGACCTGTCGCCCGACAACTCACTGGTGAAATACCTGGTCGAAAAAGGCCACACCGTCTTCATCGTGTCGTGGAAAAACCCGACTTCAGCCGACCGCAATCTGGGTATGAACGACTACCTCAAGCTCGGCATCATGGCCGCGCTTGACGCGGTGAGCGCCATCGTGCCCGAGCGCAAGGTGCAGGCGCTGGGCTACTGCCTGGGCGGCACGCTGCTGGGCATTGCCGCCGCCTTCATGGCGCGCGAACACGACGAGCGGCTCAAGAGTCTGGCGCTGCTGGCCTCGGAACTCGATTTTGAAGAGCCGGGCGAACTGGGCCTGTTTATCGACGAAAGCCAGTTGTCTTTTCTGAACGACGCGATGGCGCGCAAGGGGTATCTGGATGGCAAAAAAATGGCCGGGGCGTTCACCCTGCTCAACTCGCGGGATCTGGTGTGGTCGCGCATGGTGCATAACTATTTGATGGGGCAACAGCACCCGGTCACCGACCTCAGCGCCTGGAACGCCGACGCCACGCGCATGCCCTACCGCCAGCACCGCGAATATTTGAGCAGTCTGTACCTGCGCAACGACCTGGCGCACGGCAATTACCAAGTCGATGGCCGGCCCGTGGTGCTGTCTGATATTCGGGTGCCGATTTTTGCGCTCGGCACGCAGCGCGACACCGTCTCGCCCTGGCATTCGGTTTATAAGCTGCTGCTGCTCACGCCGACCGAGGTCACGTTCTGCCTGAGCAGCGGCGGCCACAACGTCGGCGTGGTGAATCCGCCCGGCCCCGGCGTCAAGCGCAGTTACCAAGTCGGCACGCGCAAGGCCGATGCGCGCTACACCGACCCCGAAACCTGGCGCGCCACCCATCCAGAACACGAAGGCTCGTGGTGGCCCGCGCTGGCGCAATGGCTGCAGCATCAGGCCGGCCCACGCGTGGCGCCGCCCGCGCTGGGCAGCAAGGCCCACGGCTACCCCGTGATCTGCGACGCGCCTGGCCGCTATGTGCTCGTTCCTTAAAGTAGATCCCAGATGCAGGCCCGGAAGCTCGAATACCTGGGCGGCGCGCAGGCCGCCGGCATGGTGATGGGCGCACGGGTGCCGATTGTGCTGACCAGCCGGGCCGACTCGGCCCATTCGCGCATTGCGTCGTACGCGCTGGGGCTGCTGCTCATTCACCACCGGGCGCAGGTGGCGGACTGAAACCCGGCGGCGGCCCGGCCTGGTCAGCGCTTCTGGGTTCGGCCAGCTCGGCGCGCATCAGCGGCAGGTGCTGCGGATAGTCGCGCTGCATCACCTCGATCAGCGCCTCGCGCACCTTGCAGCGCAAATCCCCGTTCAGGCCTGAATTGCTCGAACTCACCAGCACGCGCAGTTGCAGACTGCGCTCGCCCGCTTCCATCAGCTGCAGCACGCAGGTGCGCCCGTCCCACTCGGGCGCCTGCTCGCAGGCGCGCTGGGCCGCTTCACGCAGCGGCGCCAGCGGCATGCGGTAGTCCACCCAAAGAAAAACCGTGCCGGTGATTTGCGCGTTGGTGCGGGTCCAGTTCTGGAACGGGTTTTCAATAAACCACTGCAGCGGCACGATCAGGCGGCGCTCATCCCAAAGCTTGTGGACCACATAGGTGCCGGTGATTTCTTCGACGCGGCCCCATTCGCCCTGAATGATCAGCACGTCGTCAATGCGAAACGGCTGGGCCAGCGCAATCTGCAGCCCGGCAATCAAATTGCTGAAAATCGGCCGCGCCGCAATACCGGCCACCAGCCCCACGACGCCCGCCGACGCCAGCAGGCTGGCCCCAATCTGGCGTGCGCCCGGAAACGTCATCAGCATCAGCGCTAGCCCGGTCAGCACGATGATGAACATGGCGGTGCGCGCCAGCATCCGCGTCTGGGTGTGAATGCGCCGCGCATTGAGGTTGTCTTCGATATCGACCGGGTGCAGGCCGATGACGCCTTGGGCTACGCCACGCGCAGCGCGCAGGCCCAGCCAGGTCAGGGCCGTGAGCAGCAGCAGGCTATTGCCGTGACGCACCGCGCCCAAGAGCGGAAACGTGTCGGGCGCGACCTGCCAGACGGCCTGCAGCGCCACCAGCGGCAGCAGCAGCCGGGCGGGCGCTTTGCAGTGGCGCGCCGTTTTGTCGGCCACCGGCAGAGAGCGCGTCAGGCGCAGCACGACTCTGGCGCTCACGGCATGCGCGACCAGCGCCAGCAGCACCGCCACCCCTGCGGCCAGCAGAACGCCCAGCGATGAGCTGTCCATCCAGACCAGCAGCGCGGGCCAATCCATGAGGCGCTCTCGCTCAGGGCATCAAGCCGCCCGTGGCTTGACGATCGAGGCCGCCAGCTTGGCCCGCGTGCGCGCCACTTCCACGTTGGCGTCAAACGCCAGCGCCACGCCCATGCGGCGTTTGACAAAACTTTCGGGCTTGCCGAACAGGCGGATGTCGGTTTGCGGCACCTGCAGCGCCTCGGCCACGCCGTCGAAGACGATGCCTTGCGCTTCCACGCCGCCGTAAATCACGGCGCTGGCACCGGGGCTTTTCAGCGCCGTGTTGACCGGCAGGCCCAAAATAGCGCGGGCGTGCAGTTCAAACTGGCTTTGCCACTGCGTGATCATCGTCACCATGCCGGTGTCGTGCGGGCGCGGGCTGACTTCGCTGAACCAGACTTCATCGCCCTTGACAAACAGCTCCACGCCAAACACGCCCTGGCCGCCCAGGTTTTCGGTGACGGCCCTGGCAATCTCGCGGCTGCGCTCCAGCGCGGCGGGGCGCATAGCATGCGGCTGCCAGCTTTCAACGTAATCGCCGCTGACCTGAATGTGGCCAATCGGCTCACAAAAATGGGTGTCGATCTGGCCGTCTGCGCCCAGCGCCCGCACGGTGAGCTGGGTGATTTCGTAGTCAAAGTCGATAAAACCTTCGACGATGACACGCCCGTGGCTGACGCGCCCGCCCGCCATCGCGCAGTCCCAGGCGGCGGCCACATCACGCGGCAAGGCGATCTTGCTCTGGCCCTTGCCGGACGAACTCATCACCGGCTTGACAACGCAGGGGTAGCCGATTTTTTTGTCAATCGCCGTCTGCAGCTCTTCGAGCGAATCGCAGAACACATAGGGGCTGGTCGGCAACTCCAGGGTTTCGGCGGCGAGACGGCGGATGCCTTCGCGGTCCATCGTCAGGCGCGTGGCGCGTGCCGTTGGAATCACGCGCACGGTGCCAGCGGCTTCCAGCTCTTCGAGCATGGGCGTGGCGATGGCTTCGATTTCGGGCACGACCAGATCGGGCTTTTCGGCCTCGATCAAGGCTTTGAGCTGGGCCGGGTCGCTCATGGTGATGGTGCGGGCGTGGTGCGCGACCTGCTGGCCGGGCGCGTGGTCGTAGCGGTCCACGGCGATGGTTTCGACGCCCAGGCGCTGCAGCGCGATCAGCACTTCCTTGCCCAGCTCGCCCGAGCCGAGCAGCATGACTTTGGTGGCGTGGGGGGACAAAGGGGTTCCGAAGGTGGTCATAGTGAGGTGCTGGAAGATAAGAATAAAAAGAGGCTGGCGGGCAGGATAGGCAACTGCCGCAGGAAGCCGGACGCATCACCGGCTGGCCGCTGGCCTGCTGGCTGAGCGCAGGCTCCCCGCTGGCAGCTACTGTACTTTAATCGCGGGAGCGGCATCGCCGCCTGCGCCACGCCTGATAGGCACAATAGGCCATCATGACCCAGCCCCTTTTTGAAGTCAGCCACCTGACCAAACGTTACGGCAGCAGCACCGTCGTCAACCAGTTGTCGTTTTCCATTGCACCGGGCGAATGTCTGGGCGTGATCGGCCCCAACGGCGCGGGCAAAACCACCACCATCCGCATGTGTCTGGGCCTGACCAGCCCGGACGCGGGCAGCATCCGTTATTTTCCCGGCGGCGCGGCCAGCCTGTCGATGCCGCAGGACGCGCTGGCGATCAAGGAGCGGCTGGGCATCGTCAGCCAGTTCGACAGCCTGGACCCGGATTTTTCCTGCGCCGAGAACCTGCTGGTGTTTGGCCGCTACTTTGGCCTGAAAGACGCGGTGATCAAGGAGCGCATCCCCCGGCTGCTCGAATTTGCCGCGCTCACCCACAAGGCCGACGCCAAGCTGAGCGAACTCTCGGGCGGCATGAAGCGGCGCCTGAGTCTGGCGCGTGCCCTCGTCAACGACCCGCAATTGCTGCTGTTAGATGAGCCGACCACCGGGCTGGACCCGCAGGCGCGCCATTTAATGTGGGAGCGGCTGCAGCGGCTGGTGCAGCAAGGCAAATCCATTTTGCTGACCACGCACTTCATGGACGAAGCCGAGCGCCTGTGCAACCGCCTGCTGGTGCTGGACCACGGCAAAAAAATGACCGAAGGCACGCCGCGCACGCTGATTGCGCAAAATCTGGAGCCGGACGTGGTCGAAGTTTATGGCGCAGGCGCGCTGGCGCTGCTGGAGTCGCCGCTCAAGGCGCTGGCGGCGCGGGTCGAGGTCAGCGGCGAAACGCTGTTTTTCTACACCAGCGACGCACGGCGATTGCTGGCTGCGCTGAGCGACTACCCGGAGCTGCGCACGCTGCACCGCCCGGCCAATCTGGAAGATTTATTCCTCAAACTCACCGGACGCCAGATCCGCGAAGCCGCATGATGAACACCACGCCCACGCCCACGCCCACGCCACCCGCGCTGTTTCGCCCGCCGCAAATCAGCTGGCGCTGGGTGCCGGTGTTTCAGCGTAACCTGCTGGTCTGGCGCAAGCTGGCCGTACCCAGTCTGGTCGGCAACATCGCCGAGCCGCTGATCACGCTGGTGGCTTTTGGCTACGGTATTGGCGCGCTGGTTGGGCAGGTGCAACTTGCAGGAAACACCGTGCCTTACATTTTGTTTTTAGCCAGCGGCTCAATCTGCATGAGCGCGATGAATGCCGCGTCATTTGAGGCGCTGTATTCGGCCTTTTCACGCATGCAGGTGCAGCGCACCGTCATGTTGGATCGCTACTGGTTTGGTGATACCCATCGCATTTCTCCAGAAGCGCCAGTTCCTGTGGTTCAGGTTGGTAAAATTGATG
>CAIYKK010000121.1 GCA_903926695.1 uncultured Burkholderiales bacterium | reverse complement strand
GTGACCGTGATGTCTTCGGGCAGCGCCAGCAGCGCCTTGGGCAACTCGGCCTTGATGGCATCGATGATGTCCAGCGTCGAGGCGCCGCCGTTTTTCAGCACCGTCATCAACAGGCCGCGCTCGCCGTCGCGGCGCACGATGTTGGTCTGCACCTGGGCGCCGTCGCGCACCTGCGCCACGTCGCGCACATAGACGGTGGCGCCGTTGACGGTGGTGATGGGAATGTCGCCCAACTCGGCGATGGTCGCTGGCGAGCCGTTCAGGGCAATGGCGATTTCCTGCCCGCCGATTTTGGCGCTGCCCGAGGGCAGCAGAAGATTTTGCACCTGCAGCGCGTTGACCACGTCGATGGCGCTCAGGCCGCGCGAAGCCAGCGCCGGGCCGTTGATGTCGATGGAAACCTGACGGGAGCGCCCGCCATAAGGCGCGGTCACCGCCGTGCCGGGAATCGTGATCAGCTTGGTGCGCAGCACGTTGAAAGCCTGCTCGTTCAACTCCTGCACACTGCGCGACGGGCTGCTGAAACCGAGCTGCAAAATCGGCAAATCAGTGGCGCTGTACTTGATGATGGTGGGCGGCTGCGTGCCCGTCGGCAGCGAGCGCAGTGAAGCCTGCGTGCTGGCCACCACCTGGGCGATGGCGGCGGCCTGATCGACCTGCGGCTGGAAAAACACCTTGATGATGGCGATGCCGCCCAGCGTCTGGGATTCGGTGTGCGCCATGTCGCTGACCGAGTTGGCCAGGTTGCGCTCAATGGGCGTGGTGATGCGATTCGTCATCTCCTCGGCCGTCAAGCCGTTGTAGCTCACCAGGATGGCTACCACGGGAATGTTGATTTCCGGGAACACATCGACCGGCGTCTGGCGCAGCACAAAGGGCGTCGCCAGCAGAATGAGCAGCGCCGCCACGATAAAGGTATAGGGGCGCCGCAGGGCGACTTGAACAATCCACATTCGGTTAACAGTCCAGACAGGCCATGAAAAAAAAGGCGGGCAAGTCCGACAGCCTTGCCCGTTGGGTGCCGCTTAGTTGGCGGCGAAGCAGTACAGCAGCCCGGCACCGCCGGTGCTCACCAGATTGGCCTGGCCGCAACCCCGGCTCGGGTGCGCCGAGTTCCAGGACAGCGCGGTCGGCACAGCGCCGGTGCGGTCAAAGTGGCCGAGCTGCACCGCGCCGTCGGCGGCGCTGCTGGTGTAGTTTTTGCAGGTGCGGTCAGGGCTTTCAGTTGCAAAAGCGCGGCCATCGGGCAGCGAGCCGGTCAGAATGTCGTGCTCGTTGGGCGTGTCGCCTGCGCGCTTGACTGGATCGCCTTTTTCGGTGAGGGCGGTGGCCCAGTTCACGGCGTTGCCGATGCGTGCTTCTTCGTGAACGTCGCCGTGCAGGTGGCTCACGCTGTTGGCAATCAGGCGGCCCTTGACGTTAAACCAAGGGCCGGCGCCGATGCGGTCACGCGCATTGACCGCTGGCTTTCCTTCCTCGGGTTGGGTGCTGAGGTAGGCGTGCCAGGTTTTGTCTCCCGCGCCGACGGCGGCGGCGAGCTTTTGGCAGTGGGCATCGGCACCTGCAAGGCCGCCGAGGTCGGCACCCTTGCCCAGCCCTTTGCTGGTGACAAAAAAGCTGAACGGCCCAGCCGGGGCCGCTGCAGGTGCTGGGGCGGGCGCGGGCGTCTGGGCTTGGGCCAAGCCCGCCAGCGACAGCACGCCAATGAGCAAAGCGCTGACGGCGATACGGTGTGATGTTTTCATCGCTCAGTCCTTGCGGCGGAAGTCGTCGTGGCAAGACTTGCAGGTGCCTTGCACCTTGGCCAACTGGGCTTTGATGACCGTCAGGTCGCCTAGCTGCGCAACGCGGGCCAGTTCGTTGGCTTCCTTGTTGAAGTTGCCAGCGGCTTCACCGGCCTTTTTGTCGGTGAACAGCTCGGGCTTGACTGTGGTCTCGCGCCAGCCTTTGCCGGTTTCCGTGCCGGGAGCGTAGAGCGTGCCCAAGCCCGAATTGGCCAGCGCGGCAATCGTGTTGGCGGCCTTGATCACGTCGTCTTTGTTGTACTGGCCGTCCAGATTGGCTTTGATGCGGCCCGTGTTCCAGGCCAGCACTTGGTAGGCCGATTGGCGCCACTTGATCAGCTGTTCGGGCTTGGGTGCCTGCTGCTGGGCGATGGCCGTAGCCGTCGCGGCCAGGGCACCTATCGTCAGCACGGCTGAAGCGATGAGTTTGAGAGGTTTTTTCATGCGTGTTCCTTCATTTTTCTTCGGGGTTGAAAAGGCCCGGCGTCCATGCCGGGCGGGCGGGGATAGGGTGTGGCGTCGGGGATTATTTGGCGCGCCCGGCATAACCGGCGGTCAGCACCGGCAGGCGGTAGGCCGCGCCGCGCCCCACCACGTACAGCGTCTTTTTGCCTTCACCGGCAAAGGCCAGGTTCTGCGGTTTTTTCGGCAGGGCGATGGTGCCCAGCGCCTCGCCTTGGCTGCTGAAAATTTCAAGACCCTTGTTGCTGGCCACATAAACGCGGCCCGCTTCATCGACGGCCAGGCCGTCAGCGCCGCTGCTGAAGATGCCGGTGTCGGTTTTTTGCCAGCCGTCTAATTTGGCAAAGTTGCGGCGCGGCCCCAGCGTGCCGTCGGGCGCGATGTCGTAGGCCAGCAGGTGCTCGCCCAAGGTGTTGGCCACATACAGCACTTTCTCGTCCGGGCTAAGTTGGATGCCGTTGGGGCGCTCGATGTCGGCCAGCAGGCGCTTGAGTTCCCCACTGGCCGAGATGCGGTAAACCGCTGGTTTGGCCGGTGCAATCGCCTGCGCGGGCGGCGCTGGCTGGCCGGGCGCTGGCGGGTTGACGCCGGAATCGGTGAAATAGACATTGCCCCGGCTGTCCACGACCAGATCGTTCGGGCGACCAAACGGCTTTCCTTCAAAGTTGTCGGCCAGAACTTTGGCTCTGGGCTGCGGGAAGATGATGCCCACGCGGGGTTTGAGCACCTGCACCGCGTACAGGTCGCCGTTGGCCGTAAAACCCAGCCCGTTGGCACCATTGCTGCCCTCGACAAAGGTCGAGGTCGAGCCGTCGGGCGCGATGCGGGTG
>CAIYKK010000120.1 GCA_903926695.1 uncultured Burkholderiales bacterium | reverse complement strand
TGGGCTTGCGCGCCCGCGCTGAAATCGAGCAGATTCAGGTCGATGCGCTGTACGCCAAGCTGTCTGTTGACGAGCGCCAAGCCTTGGCGGTGGAAGAATTGAAGCGCTTGGAGCGCATGGCGCAGCTGTCGGCGCTGAACATATTTGCCGCGATTGAAAAATCCAAGCGGACGACGCTGATGCGTTTTTTGTTCGGCCTGGGCATTCGCCACGCCGGGGAAGGCACGGCCAAAGGGTTGGCGCGGCATTTCGGCAAGTTGGACGCGATCATGGACGCGACCGAAGCGCAGTTGCTGGAAGTACCCGACATCGGCCCGATTGTGGCCAAAAGCGTTCGCACGTTTTTCGAGCAGCCGCACAACCGCGAAGTGGTCGAGCAGCTGCGCGCCTGCGGCCTGACCTGGGAAGAGGGCGAACCCGCCGCCGTGGCCGCGCCCAAGCTGCTCTCGGGCAAGACCTTTGTCATCACCGGCACGCTGCCCAGCCTGAGCCGCGACGAGGCGAAAGATTTGCTCGAAGCCGCCGGGGCCAAGGTGTCCGGCTCGGTCAGCAAAAAGACCCATTACGTTGTGGCAGGCGAAGAGGCCGGCAGCAAGCTGGCCAAAGCGCAGGAGCTGGGCGTGGCGGTGATTGATGAGGCGGCCTTGCGGGCGCTGCTGGATTCAGCGGCTTCACCGGATTTACCGACAGACTGAGCCGCGTAAAACCCGCAGGCCGGTGGCTGCGCAGGCTGGCCGGGACGGCTTGTAGCACGGGTTGGACGGTTTGCGGCGCGGGGCTGGCCGCATGTGTGTTCACTTTTCAAGCTTGTTCATATTTTTTGAACACCCTGAAATATTGAACAGAAATATGCGTATCAATGATGTGGAGCGTGTATCGCAATGGCTGGCCGCACTGCCGTGAGGCCCGCACCCGCTGATAATTACCCCATGACTATTCGTGAAATCCTCAAAATGGGCGATCCGCGCCTGCTGCGCATCGCCCAGCCCGTGACCGAATTTGACACCGACGCGCTGCATCTGCTGGTCTCGGACATGTTCTACACCATGCAGTCGGTCGATGGCGCGGGGCTGGCGGCGCCGCAAATCGGCGTCGATTTGCAGCTGGTGATTTTTGGCACCGATCAGGTCAATCCGCGCTACCCGGACGCGCCGCTGGTGCCGCGCACGGTGCTGATCAACCCGGTCATCACGCCGCTGAGCGCCGACGAGGAAACCGACTGGGAAGGCTGCCTGTCCGTGCCCGGCCTGCGCGGCAAGGTGCCGCGTTTCACGCACATCCGATACAGCGGCTTTGACCAGTACGGCGACCCGATTGAGCGCACGGTGGACGGCTTTCATGCCCGCGTCGTGCAGCACGAATGCGACCACCTGATCGGCAAGCTCTACCCGATGCGGATTCGCGATTTCAGCCAGTTCGGCTACACCGAGGTGCTGTTTCCGGGGCTGGACGCGGCTGACGACTGAACGTTTGCGGCGCGGCCCGCCAGGCGGTTTGCGAAGTGGGGCGCGTCTTGGGGCTTTGGTAAACTGCGGCCACTTTTGTGTTTGTGTTCCGCTGGCACGCCGTAACGCCGATTTTTGCTTCCGCATGGAGGCTTGATTGGGTCAGACGGCCCGCGTGTGGCCGGTGGGACGGGCAGGCATAAAGGAATGTACCGTTTCCAAGCGCTGCCGCAAAGGCGGGTCAGCAGAACATAGAGAGGTGCGACGTTTTGAACCGGGCTTGTGTCCGGTTTTTCGCATTCGTGCCTGTCTGTTTTGCAGGCTCACTGGCAGCGTCCTGTTGTTATCAAAGGAATGCCATGACTTATCTGCAAAAACTCGACGCCATCGTCGCCAGCACCATCGCCCCGGCGGCATCGACCACCGACCGCGACGCGGTGTTCCCCCGCCCGGCGATTGACGCGCTGGGCGCAGCCGGATTGCTCGGCCTGGTCAGCGCCACCGAAGTCGGCGGTCTGGGCCTGGGGCTGGCTGAAGCCGTGCAGGTGATCGAGCGCATTGCCAAAGCCTGCCCTTCGACCGCAATGGTCGTGTGCATGCACTACTGCGGCACCACGGTGCTGGAAAAATTCGGCAGCGACGCGGTGCGCCGCGACATTGCCGCCGGACGCCACCTGACCACGCTGGCCTGGTCCGACACCGGCTCGCGCAGCCACTTCTGGGCACCGGTCGGCACGGCCCGCGCCGACGGCGACACGGTGCTGATCGACGGCAGCAAGACGATGGTGACTTCGGCGGGCGAGGCCGATTCTTACGTCTGGTCCACCGGGCCTGTGGGCGGCGCTGGCGTCAGCAGCCTGTGGCTGGTGGACAGCAAGGCCGCTGGCCTGAGCGAACCCAAATTTTTCGACGGCATGGGCCTGCGCGGCAACCGCTCGTCGCCGCTGACGGCAAATGCCGTGCGCCTGCCCGCGTCCAGCCTGCTGGGCACGGACGGCGGCGCTTTTGACGTGATGATTGGCACGGTGCTGCCGGTGTTTGCCACGCTGATCGCGTCGTGCTCCGTCGGGCTGATGGAAGCGTCGCTCGAAGCCTCCTGCGCCCACGTCAGCGGCAGCAAGCTCGAACATATCGGCACCACGCTGGCCGAGCTGCCCACCATCCGCGCCTATATCGCCCGCGCCCGCATCAAGGCCGACATGGCCCGCACGCTGCGCGACGACACGCTGGCCGCAATGGCCGCTGGCCGCGCCGACACCATGTTGCGAGTGATGCAGGTCAAGGCCGCCGCCGCCGAAGCCGCGCTGGAAGTCACCGATGTGGCGATGCGCGTGTGCGGCGGCGCGGCGTTCCGCAAGGACGTGGGCGTGGAGCGTTATTTCCGTGACGCCCGCGCCGCCTCCATCATGGCACCGACTTCGGACGTGCTTTATGACTTCATCGGCAAGGCTGTTTGCGGCATGCCGGTGTTCGGTTGATCCGCTCAATTTTTCAAGGAAAAACACAATGACAACACCTTTGATGATGGGCGCAGTCGCCTACGCGCCAAAAGTCGTGACGATCTGGGAAGGCTTCAAGGAATACTTCCGCCGCCACGGTTTCGAGTTCGACTACGTGCTGTATTCCAACTACGAGCGCCAGGTCCAAGCGCAGTTCGACGGCAGCATTGCGCTGGCCTGGAACTCGCCGCTGGCCTGGGTGCGCGCTGATCGCATGGCTCGCGCCCGTGGACAGCAGGCGCGGGCGATTGCCATGCGCGACACCGATTGCGATTTGACCTCGGTGCTGGTGACGCGGGCCGATTCAACCGTGGGCCAAAGCGGCGCGCTGGCCGATCTGGCGGGTAAAACCATCGGTTTCGGTGCCATCGACTCGCCGCAGGCGCGCCTGAGTCCGCTCGACCACCTGCGCCAGAACGGCTTGCTGGCCGGGCAAAACTACACCGCCAAACGCTTCGATGTGCTGGGCGGCAAGCACGGCGACCACATCGGCGGCGAGCGCGACGCGGCGCTGGCTCTGATGGCCGGTGAAATCGACGCGGCCTGGATGATTGACGGCAACCACATGGCGTTTTCGCGTGAAGGCGTGTTGCCCGCAGGCGCGACGCGCATCGTGGCGCGCACGGAAAATTTCGACCATTGCAACTTCACCGTCAGTCCCGGCGCGCCGGATGACCAAATTGCGCGCTTCACCGAACTGCTGCTGGCGATGCGCTGGGAAGACCCCGCCGTGCGCCCGCTGTTAGAGCTAGAAGGTCTGAAAGCCTGGCTGCCGGGGCGCACCAGCGGCTACGACGCGCTGATCCGGGCTGTGGACGACGAGCAGTTTTACGACGCCAAAGGAAACATCCTTGCCACCGACTATCAATACTGAGCAGTTGGAAACATCCGTGCCGCCGACTATCAATCTTGAGCAGCTCGGCTTTGACGCGGGCGCGCATCTGCTGGTGAAACACGGCTTGCTGGCCGTGCCGCCCGGCGGCGTGCTGTGCGTCGTCGGCGACTCGCCCGGCTGGGAATCGCAGTTGTCGGCCTGGTGCCGCAGCCAGGGCCATCCGTGCAGCGTGTCCGAGCAGGACGGCCAGCCGATGGCGCGGGTGACGCGGGGTGACGCCCAGGCCGGGCGCTGGCGCGGCGCGTTGCACAGCGGCCACGCCGATCCGTTGCTGCCCGGCGCTGTCGCCGAGCGGGCGCAGGCCAGCTGGGGGCTGGCAGCACGCGGCGCGACGGTGGAAGCGGGTTCGCCCGCCATCCATTTCCGGCTCGACCATAAAAAGGATGTCTGGACCGACAGCGCCGCCGATTTATACGCGCAGGCGGCTGCCGCGCAGTGGAATCCGGCGACGGAAATCGACTGGGCCGCACCGTTTGAGCTGCCGGACATCGTTGAAGACGCGGTGGTTCAGGTGCTGACCTACATGATCGAAAACGAAGTCGCGGCGCTGATCGTGCCGACGCGTTTTCTGGGCCAGTTGCACCCGCATTTCCGCGAAGTGCAGGCGCTGCTGGCGATTCAGATTGCCGACGAGGCACGGCATATCGACGTGTTCACGCGGCGATTGCGCCTGAAAGGCCGCGAGCCTGCGCTGTCCACGGCGGGCGGTCAGGCGTCGCTCAAAACGCTGCTCGACGAGCCGGATTTTTCAGTCGCCGAGTTTTTGCTCTCGGTGCTGGGCGAGGGCACGTTTGTCAGCCTGCTGAACTTTTTGCGCCTGCACGCGCCGGACCCGGTGACGCGCCAGATCGCCCGCCTCGCTGCCCGCGACGAGGCGCGCCATGTGGCGTTCGGCATGATGCATTTGATGGCGCGGATGCAGGACGAGCCGGGCCTGCGCACCCGCTTGGCCAACGCCGTGCAGTCGCGCAACGATGCGCTATCGGGCACCTCGGGGCTGAACGAGGAAGTGTTTGACGCGCTGATTCTGCTGGCGGCGGGGGAATTCACCCCGACGGCGATTGCGCAGGGCTATCTGCGCGTGCAGCAGTTGATGCGCGACATGGCGCAAGGGCGACAGGCGCGGCTGGAAACGCTGGGTTTTGACAAAGCCGCCGCGCAGCAGCTTTCGTCCCTGCACACGCGCAACTTTATGTGAGCGCGCAGGGCTGGCACAGGCGCTTGCGGGCGCTTGTGTGCCAGCTTCGGCGTCAGTCGTTCAGCGCCTGCAGCAATTCGGTTTCGATGGCGATTTGCGCCTTGTTGTGCTGCAGTTCGGGGCCGTCGATCAAAAAGGTGTCTTCCACGCGCTCGCCCAGGGTGGTGATTTTGGCCAGCAAAATGTTGATGTGGTGGCGCGCCCCGATTGAGCGCACCGTGGACGGCTTTCACGCCCGCGTCGTGCAGCACGAATGCGACCACCTGATCGGCAAGCTGTATCCGATGCGGATTCGGGATTTCGGCCAGTTCGGCTACACCGAAGTGTTGTTTCCGGGGCTGGACGCGGCTGACGACTGAGCCGCCAGCCGGGCGATGGCGCGGCACTGCTTTTACGGGGTCAGAAAAACTACGCCCCGTTCCTGATTCCTGCCAAGAATGCAGGATTTTTGACGATCAAAAAATCAGCAGTGATTTGATTTTTCCTATCGGTCAGGAAAATATAAATGACTTGTTGCAATGCGTCTTTCTGGTAATTTACACGTGACTGATTTTTGTTTTTAAGGAAATCCGGCAGATTTTGTTCCAATTAAAATTAGCTGAACTTTTTGAGTTTCTCGAATTGGAATTTTTTTGATATTAGTTGCCGTAAAAATATAGTCTCCTTTCTTTAAATTGAATTTGCCAATTCTTGCAATATCCCAAGTTTCAACAGCGTTCGCATCACAATTCCTTGTGAGATTTTCATTGTAAACGGATTCTAATTTTTTCGTCTTGATCTCAATTTCTATTGAGATGGTATTTTCGTCTTTACATAACAAATCGTTCCATGATTTTTCATTTGAATCATTATTCATTGATTTGAGATACGCCGATAGTACGTAGACTTCATCCATTGGCGCTTGAAATTCTTGGGTTAGAGTTGCACCTTCAATATTAAGATCTAAATATGCATCGTGTAAACCTTGATTTGTTACGCAAAGCGATGTCAGCCACATTACAAGTCCAATGGCTGGCTTCTTGCATAGAGCCAATGTTGTTTCATTCATGATTTAGACTTCGTGCTTGCAGAAATATTTAATATAATATGTAATCAAATTCAACGTTATATGAACGAAAGAATTTCTGCAGGCCAAAAATACCTTGCTTGACGACAGTCAAGGTTAAATGTCACATCCAGCCCGCTACGCTACGCTTCGGAGCGGGTGGCTTGAAACTCAGTCGTTCAGCGCCTGCAGCAATTCGGTTTCGATGGCTATTTGCGCCTTGTTGTGTTGCAGTTCGGGGCCGTCGATCAAAAAGGTGTCTTCCACGCGCTCGCCCAGGGTGGTGATTTTGGCCAGCAAAATG
>CAIYKK010000119.1 GCA_903926695.1 uncultured Burkholderiales bacterium | reverse complement strand
TGTCGCGTGCCCATCTGTTCAGCCGGTGTGCTTCGCGCTCGCTGATGCGGCCAGTTCGCACGCCCTCGTCGATGCGCACGCTGATCTCGAATTCGCGGCGGTCAATGCCCGGTGTGGCGGTCGTCGGGGGCGGCTGGCGCACCACGTTGCGGTTGGTCATCATGTAGTCCACTTCGGCGCTCAGGGCTTCGAGTTCGGCACGCAGCAACTGGCGCTCTTGGGGCGAGGCGTTGCCGTTGGCCTTGAACAGGTCTTCGCGCCGCTGGATTTCGCGGTCGCGCCGGTACAGCACCTGCGCTTCGCCG
Source organism: uncultured Burkholderiales bacterium (assembly GCA_903926695.1). GTDB lineage: Bacteria > Pseudomonadota > Gammaproteobacteria > Burkholderiales > Burkholderiaceae_C > Polaromonas. Next base: position 1,843 of record CAIYKK010000119.1, on the reverse strand, counting down.
GGCGTGATGTGGCCCGAGGCCACGCCCTGCTGGATGCGCGCGCTGATGGCCTGCTGCATGCGGTCAATGCCGGGGGTGTGGGTGCTACGGTCGGGGTAGTTCTGGGGCTGGGGATAAGTTTGGGGCTGGGGATAAGGCTGGTTGCCATACTGGGCCAGAGCCGGGGCCATGCCCAGTGCGCCGAGCAGGGCTGACGCCAGCAAAGAAGCGGTAAAGCGTTTGAATGTCATGGATTTTTCTCCTGCCTGGTGAATGAACGGGGGGAACTGCAGCGCACCGGGCGTTTGAAAATCTCAAGCTGCGGCGCGATTCAGTGCCTGCATTGTGGGCGCGCATTTACCCGGAATTTACGCCGCCAATTCTATTGGTATCGAAATGTTTTTAAACGGCTGTGCGGCCATTTTTCATGGCGCAGCAGTTTTCAGCGCAAATGCTGGCGCGCCCAGCGTGCGATATCGGCGGCGCCCATCGCGCCGGGCTGGCGGGCCACTTCGCGGCCGTTTTGAAACAGCGCCAGCGTGGGAATGCTGCGGATGTTAAAACGTGCGCCCAGATTAGGCACGGCTTCGGTATCGACCTTGGCCACGCGCACCTGCGGCTCCAGTTGCGCGGCGGCCTGCTCGTAGGCGGGTGCCATCTGGCGGCACGGGCCGCACCACGGCGCCCAGAAATCGACCAGCACGGGAATGTCGCTGCGGCTGATGTGCTTGTCAAAAGCCGCTTCGTCCAGCGCCGTGGAGTGCGCTGTGAACAGCGCCTGTTTGCAGCTTCCGCAGCTCGGGTCGCTACCGAGCTGATCGGCGCGGACGCGGTTGGTGGTGTGGCAGTGGGGGCAAACGATGTGCAGTGGCGTGGTCATGCGCTGCATTTTTGGGCTTCAGGAAAAATTGCAAGCGCCCCCGCCGCTGTTATTGCGTTTTGCCGGGCAGCATGCGCAGCAAGGTGTTGTCGCGCTTGACGTAGTGGTGAAACAGCGCAGCAGCAGCGTGCGCGCCAATCAGGAAGTAGCCCAGCGTGCCCACAAATTCATGGACTTCCTTGATCTGGTGAGCAAGCTCTTTGTTTGCGCCGATCAGCGCCGGAAGCTCCAGGCCAAAAAATGGAATCGGTTTGCCCGCAGCGCTCAACGCCAGCCAGCCCGCCAGCGGCATGCCGATCATCAGGGCGTACAGCGCCACATGGGCCATTTTGGCCAGCATCTCTTGCCAAGCGGGCGGGGCCGGGGTAATGGGCGGCACCGGGTGTTTCATTCGCATCGCCAAGCGCAGCCAGACCGTGGCAAACACGGTCAGGCCGAGCATGAAATGCAGGCTTTTCATGAAGTCACGCATCTCGGTGCCTTTTTCAAACAGCACGCGTAACTCAATGGTGGCGTACACGCTGATAAATAAGACAAGCATCAGCCAATGCAAGGCAATGGAGGCTTTGTGATATTGATCTGTTTGTTCGTTTATAGGCATTGGGTGCTCTCTTGAAATTGAAAAGCCTGAATTTTAAAAAGGCCAGCTTAAGAGCAACTTAACCCATTGACTGAACTCGTGGCAGGCGCCGATTGAGCCTCGGCAGCGGTAGGCGCTGTCCAGTCGCTGCCCCGAAAGCTGCCCGGCGTCAGATCGTCCAGCGTGTGCAGGCCGATGGCCGCGCGAATCAGCCGCAGCGTGGGAAACCCCACTGCCGCCGTCATGCGTCGCACCTGGCGGTTGCGTCCCTCGCGGATGGCCAGTTCGATCCAGGAGGTTGGAATGGCCTGGCGAAAGCGCACCGGCGGCGTGCGCTCCCACAGCGCGGACGGCGGCACCATCCGGCGGGCGCGGGCCGGGCGCGTCAGGCCGTCGTTGAGCTG
>CAIYKK010000118.1 GCA_903926695.1 uncultured Burkholderiales bacterium | reverse complement strand
CGCCAGTTGCTGGAACCCGCCAAAGCACCCTGGAATCACCCTTTTTCACTGAATTTTTCAGAAAGACCACCCCCATGAACAACGCCATGACAAGCCTTACGCGCCGCAGCGCCGCCGTCCTGCTGGCCGCTTTCAGCCTGAGCGCAGCCAGCATCGCCCTGGCCGCCGCGCCCGCCGCACCCGCCGCACCCAAGGTCAAATTCGCCACCAGCGAGGGCGATTTTGTCATCGAGGTCTATCCCGACAAAGCCCCAAAGACGGTCGAAAACTTCCTCCAGTACGTCAAAGAAAAGCACTACGACGGCACGATTTTTCACCGCGTGATCAGCAACTTCATGGTGCAGGGCGGCGGCTACGACGCCAACTACGCCGAGAAAAAAACCCGCCCGCCCGTCGTCCATGAAGGCCGCGAAGCACTGGCCAAAGGCGGGCCGAAAAACGTCATCGGCACGCTGGCAATGGCCCGCACCAACGACCCCAACTCCGCCTCGTCGCAGTTTTTCATCAACGTCAGGGACAACGACTTCCTGAACCCCAGCGCCCAGGCGCCCGGCTACACCGTGTTCGGCAAAGTCGTCAGCGGCATGGACGTGGTCAACAAGATCAAGGCCGTGCCGACCGGCGCGGGCGGCATGTTCTCGTCGGACGTGCCCAAAACGCCCATTCTCATCAAATCCGCAACCCTTCTCAATTAACTCAACAGGACACTTTTTCATGAGCAACCCACAAGTCGAACTTCACATCGCCAGCTACGGCGTCATCACCCTCGAACTCGACGCAGCCAAAGCGCCGAAGTCCGTCGCCAATTTCCTGAACTACGTCAACAAAGGCCACTATGACGGCACCGTGTTTCACCGCGTGATTCCTGGCTTTATGGTGCAGGGCGGCGGCATGGAGCCGGGCATGAAGCAAAAACCCACCGACGGCGAAATCGAAAACGAAGCCACCAACGGCCTGAAAAACGACATGTACACCGTCGCGATGGCCCGCACCAATGCACCGCATTCGGCCAGCTCACAGTTTTTCATCAACGTTGGCAACAACGGTTTTCTGAACCACACCGGCCAGAACGCTTCGGGCTGGGGCTACGCCGTGTTTGGCAAAGTCATCGCGGGCACCGACGTGGTGGACAAAATCAAGGCCGTCGCCACGGGCCGCAAGGGCTACCATGACGACGTGCCCGTGAAAGATGTCGTGATCGAAAAAGCCGTCGCGCTGGCCTGATTGACGATTCGGACTGAGCCCGCCTGAGTCCGTGATGACCCACCTTTCGACCGTGTACCCGCTGGCCGAGCTGACCGCTCCGCCCGCGTGGTACACGGTCGATTTCATTTCCGACCTGCATTTGAATGCGGGCGAACCCGCCACCTTCGCCGCCTGGCAGCATTATTTGCAAACCACCCCGGCTGATGCGGTGTTCATGCTGGGCGACCTGTTTGAAGTCTGGGTTGGCGACGATGTGCTTGAAGCTACGCCCAACGGCGCCAGTTTTGAACAGCGCTGCGCCCAGACGCTGCACCAAGCGGCTGACCGGCTGGCACTGTTTTTCATGCACGGCAACCGCGATTTTCTCGTCGGGCCGGGTCTGATGGCGCGCAGCTGCGCCACGCTGTTGGCCGATCCGGCGGTGCTGACATTTGGCGGCCAGCGCTGGCTGCTTTCGCACGGCGACGCGCTGTGCCTGGACGACACCGATTATTTGAAATTTCGCCAGCAGGTGCGCAGCCCCGCGTGGCAGGCGGCTTTTCTGAGCCAGCCGCTGGCCGAGCGCCAAGCCATTGCCCGCCACATGCGCGAGCAAAGCCAGGCCCGCCAGCAAACCGCCGCCGATTACGCCGACGTGGACAGCGCCGCCGCCCGCCAGTGGCTGCAGGCCGCCGGGGCCGCCACGCTGATTCACGGCCACACCCACAAGCCCGCGCTGCACGATCTGGGCGGCGGCCTGTCGCGGGCCGTGCTCAGCGACTGGGACGCTGGCGCAACAACGCCCCGCGCCGACGCCCTGCGCCTGAACGCCAACGGCCTGCAGCGCATCGCCCTGCTTGCGCCCTAAAGGCAGCCAATCATGGCGAACTGGCTGAAAACTCTGCTGGCGCGTACAGGCTTCGCGCCCAAAGCCATTCCCGAAGCGCTGTGGCAGCACACGCTGCAGCGCTACTTGTTTGTCGCCCGGCACCCGCCCGCCGAACTGGCGCAACTGCGCCGCCTGGTCGGCCAGTTTTTGCAACAGAAAGAATTTACCGGCGTCCACGGTTTGAGCGTCACCGATGAAATGGCCGTCGCCATTGCCGCGCAAGCCTGCCTGCCGGTGCTGCATCTGGGCTTGAGCTGGTACGACGATTTCACCGGCATCGTTGTCCACCCCGGCGCGATGCTGGCCCGGCGCAAAACGATGGATGCCGCTGGCGTCGTCCACCATTACAAAGAAGCGCTGCTGGGCGAGGCCATGCAAGGCGGCCCGGTCACGCTGAGCTGGCAGGATGTGGCCGCCGCAGGCCACAGCGCCGCACGCGGCCACAACGTGGTGATTCACGAATTTGTCCACAAAATCGACATGAAAGACGGCACCGCCGACGGCTGCCCGCCCCTACCATCCCGCGCCGCTCAGGCCGTTTGGCACGACACCATGCAGGCCGCCTATGACGGCTTTTGCGAACAGGTGACGATGGCCGAGCGCTTTGGCGGCCACGCGCCTTGGCTGGACGCCTACGGCGCGACAGCGCCCGCCGAGTTTTTTGCCGTCGCCTGCGAAGCGTATTTCGTCAACCGTGAGCGCTTCACGCAGGATTTTGCGGCGCTGACGGCGCTGTTTGACCGATTTTTCAGGCCGGATCAGCCGCTGGCGCGGTAGGCGCAGGCAGCGCTTGATTCGCTGAATCTGACACGCTGGCGCGCGCCAGATTCAGCGCCAGCAGCCGTTTCAAGATTTCCTCGTCCGGCATCTCTGCCGTGTAGTCCGTCCAGCCGTAGGCGGCGGCCACGGCGGCGTCCAGCGCCTCGTGCGCCCCGGCCAGCCAGGCCGGGCACTGGTTGTAAAGCCGGGTCAGCGTGCGCCCGGCGAGGTCTTTTTCATGGCCGTTTTTCGGGACGATGCGGTCTGGATACGGCGACACGTCCATGCCGGATGGAATCACCTCCGGGATGCGCTGCGTCCATTCGGGCGGATTGAGCCATTTTTCGCGGAACTGGTTCAGCCGATAGGCGGCACGGGCAACGCGGGCGGAGTGCTCGCGCAGCGACACAACGGGTTCAGCGGCGAGCGCCTGCCCCGCTTTGGCCGATGCCGATTTGGCCGATGCCGCTTTGGGCTTTTTGAGCGCCTTCAGATTTGGGGGTGGCTCGGGCAGCAACTCGCCCGCCAGCCCCGCCGGAATCAGCGCACCGCCGTCAATGGTTTCAGTGTTTTGATGCGCCGTGTCGGCGGGCGTCAAACCTTCGGGAAACGGAAAGGTTTCAAAGCAGGATTTGGCGTTGTACGTCGGATCGTTGCCCACGCCGTGCATGGACGCCTGCGCCAGCGACCAAACCTCGTGCATGCGCGAACCCAGCAGGCCGAAAGTGGTGTCGTCGGCGCGGGCTGTCACACATAGCCGTGAATCAGGTAGCACAGCAATATCGAGCCAAACAAAATAACGATGTTTCGCAACCCTGGGAGTTGCCAGGTAACGGGGCAAGTTCGCTAGTCTGACACGCAACTCAGGACGGGCACGCTGGTGCATCCACCAATAGCGTTCAGAAGCAACATCCTGGTTGCGCATTCGTTCCGGTTTGACGTGTGCAACAACGT
>CAIYKK010000117.1 GCA_903926695.1 uncultured Burkholderiales bacterium | reverse complement strand
GTAGTCGGCTTTTGTCGCGTTGCCGCTCAGGGTGACGGTGATTTCTCCGGCTACGCTGATGTTGACCGCGCCGGTGATGCCCGCCGGCAGGGTGCCCACCGTGAGAACGTCGCCCGCTTGCGCATTGGTCCGCTTGACCGTGGCCGAGGCCATGCTGGCGCTGTCGGTATCGACCAGGGTGCTGTCGGTGTCCAAGATAGCCACGCCTGCGCCGTTTTCGGTGTAGCTGGTCTTGTAATTGGCGCCGGTGGCGGTCGAGGAGTCGTTGCCATCCAGGTCGATCACAGGCGCGTTGAGCGCCACTGCCGTCACCGTCAGGTTGAAGGTGCTTTCGACAGGCGCGGAAACATCTTCGTTGCCGTCTTCGACGCTGACTTTGAACGAGGCGCTCAAGGCCGCGTTGCCGTCGTGCAGGAAGCTGACCTGACCGGCTGCCAGCTGCGTGCCGGTGAAGGTGGTAGCCGTCACGCCGTTGACCTGGATGGCGCCGTGGCTGAGCGTGCTGACGGTGAAGGTCACGCCCGCAGCGACATCGTCCACGTCGGTGTAGCCCAGATCGGTGCCGGTGAGGGTGTAGCTGGCCCCGGCGGTGACGGTGGCGCTGAAGTCGCCGGTAAGCGCGGGCGCGTCGTTGACGGCGGTCACGTTGACCGTGAGGGTCTTGGCGCTTGGGTCGCGGTCCACGCCGCCGTTGGCCGTGCCGCCGTTGTCGCGCACCTGGAAGGTGAAAGTTGCGTAAGCCGCGCCGCTGGCGTTGGCCGCTGGCACGAAGGTCAGTTTGTTCGCTGCCAGATCGGCGGCGCTGACTTCGTAGCCTGCGCTGATTTGCGCGGCGGTAATGGCCGCGTCGTTAAAGCACAGCTCGCCATTGGCGGGCAGGCTGCTGATCTTGACAGCAGCGAGCGCATTGGCAGGGCTGTCGGACGCGTCGGCAAAGCCGAAGTCGGCGGCGGCGAAGGTTTTGGTGCCGTCTTCGGCCACCGTGACGGTGGTACTCGTGCCGGTGGGTGCTTCATTCACATTGGTCACGCTCACCGTGACATCGGTCGCGGTTGACCAGTTGCCAGCGGCATCTCGGGCCTGCACGCCCAGCGTGAAGCTGTTAGGCGTGGTTTCGTAGTCGTTGGAAGCGGCGTTGGCCGCTGCGCCTGCCGCCGTCAGGGTGATCTGGCCGGTGGTGTTGTTGATCGCAAAGAAAGTATCGGTGCTGGTGGTCGTGCCGTTGCTGAAATAGTAGCCGGTAACGGCCACGTTGTCGGTCGCGGCGACCGTGCCGACGGCGTAGCCGCTGGCCTGCTTCTCGGTGTAGCTAAAGGTCTGGCTGGCCGTGATAACTGGAGGCGTCGCGTCCGCCGCCGCGCCCAGGCTATACACCTCATCAATGCCGCTGGTCGGCACCCGATTGGTCAGCAAATTGCCCGTGTTGTCTGCCAGATTATTGGCGCTGGCAATATCGATCCCGAGGCTACCCGTATTGCTCGTTGGAATAGTAGCAACACGCACAGAATAAACTGAAGTGTCGATTTGCGAGATGGCGGAAATAATTGCGCCAGAACCGCCCGCACCCACGATAACAAAATCGTCTGTCGTAATATTTCTCGTGACTGGCTCGCTGAAAGTTACCTTGAACTCCAGATAATTCTGAACTGCCAAATCGGTTGAGGAAACCCCTGAATATGGGTGATTTAGCCGTTCAATTGAGGTGACCGTAGGAGCTATCACATCGGTGACCAGCGCTGTATTGATGACCAGTTCGTTACTGCTTGGATCACGGATGGTGGCGCCATCGCTGTAATTCGTCTGAACCTGCACTTCATAAGTGCCATTGCTCAAGGTGCCCGTGGTCAGGCTCCAGTTGCCGCCACTGTAAATCAGACCGTTGCCGGTGGTGTACGTCGTCCCATTGACAAGCACACTCAGAGCCGAGACAGTAACGGTCGGCGCATTGGTCACGGCGGTCGCATAGGTGCCGGTCAGGGTTGGCGTGGGGTCATTGGTGGTGACGGGGTTGACCGTGGGATTGGTATATGTTCTTGGAGACTGAAACGGTGTTCCCCTGCTGAAATCCAAGTAAAAATAGGCGGGACTGTTAGCAGCCACCACACCTGTCTTGATTTCAAAAGAACTAATCGCATCGTAGAGTGCCATTACCCGATATTTATCCGATGCGGCAAGCTGTGTAGTCGTAGCTGATCCACCCGAAAGATAACTTGCAGTAAAGGTTCCGTTCAAATTATCATTATTTTGAAAATGAACAAAATCTGTTGCAAGGGTTGTTTGTGTCAGGGCTGTGTTGCCGGCAACCGTATAAGTCGCAAATCCACCAAACTCCTGAAACTGATTCTCCCCTGATGAAGCAGCATCAATATCATAAGAGTTCAGCGCAACATTTTGCAAAACAACAGCTTGGCCGGACTTGGTCGCGGCATTGTAGGTTCCACCTTTGATAAAATCAAACTTGAACTGTGCAGAACCATTGGCAGCAGTAGTCGATATTTCCAATTGGAAAAAATTATTGTCAACCGATACAGTTGCAGTGTCATAACCGACGACACTGACCCCCGTTGCAGC
>CAIYKK010000116.1 GCA_903926695.1 uncultured Burkholderiales bacterium | reverse complement strand
GCCGTCGACACGCTGAAGAACGCGATCGATGCCGGCCGCCTGGCGCAGTCGTTCATCTTCGCGGGACCACGCGGCGTGGGCAAGACCACTGTCTCGCGGATTCTGGCCAAGTCGCTCAACTGCACCGGCCTGGACGGGCAGGGCTGCATCACCGCCGAACCGTGCGGTGTGTGCGATGCCTGCCGTGACATCGACAGCGGGCGTTTTGTCGATTACACCGAGCTGGACGCCGCCTCGAACCGGGGCGTCGATGAGGTGCAGTCGCTGCTGGAGCAGGCGGTTTACAAGCCGGTGGTCGGGCGCTTTAAAGTCTTCATGATTGACGAAGTTCACATGCTGACGAACACGGCGTTCAACGCCATGCTCAAGACGCTGGAAGAGCCGCCTGAATACCTCAAATTCGTGCTCGCCACGACCGACCCGCAAAAAGTCCCGGCCACCGTGCTGTCGCGCTGCCTGCAGTTCAACCTGCGACCGATGGCACCGGAAACCGTTTTGGAACATTTGGTTCGTGTGCTGGGCGTTGAAAACGTGCCCGCCGAGGCGCAGGCGCTGCGCCTGCTCTCGCGTGCCGCGCGTGGCTCGATGCGCGATGCGCTCTCGCTGACCGATCAGGCGATTGCTTTCGGCTCGGGCCGCATTGACGAGGCCAGCGTGCGCGCCATGCTGGGCAGCGTGGACCGCAGTTATGTGTTCCGGCTGATTGATGCGCTGGCGCGTGGCGACGGGCGCACGGTGGTGGAAACCTCCGAAGCGCTGCGCCTGAACGGCCTGAGCGCCGCCTCGACGCTGGAAGAAATGGCCGCCGTGCTGCAACGCATGGCGGTGCTGCAGGCGGTGCCCGAGATGGGCGCAGGCGACGACGACACCGACCCGGAAATCGCCGAAACCGCCCGGCTGGCGCACACCCTGCCGCCTGACGAAACCCAGTTGCTTTACAGCCTGTGCCTGCACGGGCGCGGTGATTTGGGGCTGGCCCCGGACGAATACGCCGCGCTGACGATGGTGTTGCTGCGGCTGCTGGCCTTCAAGCCTGCGGGCGCTGCGGCTGTGGCGCGTGGGCTGGTGCTGTCGCCTTCGTTGCCGTCGTCGCCCCCATCGCCGGTTGCGGCCCCGGCGTCTGTCCGGCAGGCCGCCGCACCGGTTGCCGCCCCTGCGCCCGTTCGGCAGGCCGTCGCACCGGGGAGCACCGCCGCGCTAGGGAGTGCCGCCGAGCCTGCAAAAAAGCCGCTGACTGAGGCGTCCGCTGAGCCGTCCGCCTTGAGTGCGGGTGCGGGTTGCGGTGCCAGCGCTGCTTCGGGTTCGGCTTCAGGTTTGGCTGCTCCTGCGGGGGCTTCGCCTGCCCGGCTGGCACCAGGCGCGGCAATGCCTGCTTCGGCGTTTGCTGTGTCGCAGCCCGCGCCTGCGCGGTCCGAAGCCAGCCCTGTTCAGCCCGGCGCACTGCCGCCCGGCGATTCGGCAGAGCGATTGGCGACGCCGTTCGCCCCGGAGGCGGTGCAGGCGGCTTCTTTTCAAAGAAATTTTGAAGGAAACGCTGCCCGCTTCACGCCCACCCAACCGCAAGCCGTCCAGTCTGTCCAGTCAACAAACGTCAATGTCGTGTCGCAGCCCCCGTCCACGCCGAAGCTTGCACCAAGCGCTGCCCCGCAGCCCGCGTCGAACGCCACGCGGCCACGCGCGCCGCTGCCTTGGGAGCCGGACGCAGCTAACGAACCAACTAACGAGCCAACTGCCAACTCAACTGCCGCGCCCACTGGCCCGGCTGACCCGTCCGATCCGGCTGGTTTGGCCGTTCCAGTCGGTCCAGCCGACGCGTCTCTCGGTGACGCGTGGAGCCGCATCGTCAACCAGCTGATTGCCGATGAGGCGGTGGCCGCGCTGGCACAGCAATTGGCGCTGCAGTCCGAACTGTGCAGCCAGGACGGCGGCGTCTGGACTTTGCAGGTGGCCATCGAATCGCTGAGTCAGCCAGCGGCCCGCGAAAAACTGCAAGCCGCATTGCAGACGGCGCTGGACGACGTAAGCCTGCGGCTGGCCGTGCAAATCGGCACCGTGGCCGACAGCCCGGCCCGGCGCAACGCCGCCGCACTGGGCGAGCGCCAGCGCACTGCCGAAGCACTGATCCACAACGACCCATTTGTGCAGGAAATGATCCGCGACTGGGGTGCCAAAATTGTCCCCGGCAGCATCAAAAGCGTTGCAACTTGAGGCCAGCGCCCCGGCAACCGGCCCTCAAGCCGATATGATCAACGCCAGTTTTTACAACCAACACTCAAAGGAAATCACCATGTTCAACAAAGGACAACTCGCCGGTCTCATGAAGCAGGCGCAAGCCATGCAGGAAAGCGTCAAAAAAGCCCAGGACGACCTGGCTTTTGTCGAAGTCACCGCCGACGCGGGCAACGGGCTGGTCAAAGTCACCATGACCTGCAAGCACGATGTCAAGCGCATCGAAATCGACCCCAGCCTGCTGGGCGAGGACAAGGACATGCTCGAAGACCTCGTGGCCGCCGCTTTTAACGCCGCCGTGCGCAAGGCCGAAGAAGTCAGCCAGGAAAAAATGGGCCATCTGAGCGCCAAAATGCCAGCCCTTCCCGGCGGCATGAAGTTTCCATTCTGAGCGGGCAAGCCCGCACGGTGGCCCATTCCAGTTCCAGCGCCAGCTCCAACGCCCTCGACGGCCTGACCCAGGCGCTGCGCAAACTCCCCGGCGTGGGCGCCAAGTCGGCGGCGCGCATGGCGTTTCATCTGCTGCAGCATGACAAGCCCGGCGCCCTGCAACTGGCGCGGGCGCTGGAGCACGCCGTCCAGAGCCTGGGACATTGCGCTCTGTGCAACACCTTGACCGAGCAGGAAATCTGCGCCACCTGCGCCAATCCACAGCGCGACCGCAGCAAGCTGTGCGTCGTCGAGACGCCCGCCGATCAGGCCGCGCTGGAGCGCACGCTGGCCTATCGGGGGCTGTATTTTGTCTTGATGGGCAAGCTCAGCCCGCTCGACGGTGTGGGACCGCACGACATCGGGCTGCCAAAGCTGTTTGACCGGGTTGTTCCCAAGGACGACAACGGCCATCCTGCGCCGCCAGCGCAGCGCGAGGTGCAGGAGGTCATTTTGGCCACCAATTTCACCGCCGAAGGCGAAGCCACGGCCCATGTGATCGGCCAGGCGCTCAAAAGCCGGGGCGTGCAGGTCACGCGGCTGGCACGCGGCGTGCCCGTGGGCAGCGAACTCGAATATGTGGATTTGGGCACGATTGCCCATGCGCTGGTGGATCGGCGCTGAGGTTTTTCACCAAACCCGTAAAAGTAGCAACAAAAAAAGGATTTTCCCCATGACCTATGCACGCTTCACGGCCGCGTACTGGTGTGTTTTGATCGCGGCCCTGTTGCCGATTCTGTGCGCCGGGATTGCTAAATACGGCCTGATGCGCGTGCCGCCGCAAAACGGCGGCTACGACAACCACAACCCCCGCGCCTGGCTGGCCCGCCAAACCGACTGGCGCGCCCGCGCCAACGCGGCCCAGGCCAACACCTTTGAGGCGCTGCCGTTTTTCTTCATGGCGGTGCTCGTGGCCCATGTGCTGCAGGCCAACCAGACCTATCTGGACCTGCTGGCTTTGCTGTTTGTGGTGCTGCGTATCTCGTACATCATGATGTACGTGGCTGATCTGGCCAAGGCGCGCTCGGCCATCTGGCTGGCGGCGCTGCTGGCCAATATCGCCATTCTGTTTGTCGGCTACCGCTGAGGGCTTGCCACAGCGCCTTGAGCCGCCTTGGGTAGTTACCCGCACGGGAACATCCCGATGTGGTCCGCTTTGTGCTCCGTTAAGCTTTTTGAATTCTAAAAAGCAGGAGGACCTGGCATGGACCGCCCCATTTTTCTCAACCGTCGCCTGTTTACCGGAGGGGCGGTCGTCGCTGCCGCTGCGCTGGCATTGCCCAGCCTGCGGGCGCAGTCGCGCCCTGAAACCACCAAAATTTCGCTTTCGGTCGATGGCAAGGCGTCTTTTGGCTACCTGCCGCTGACCATTTCCGAGCAGCTGGGTTATTTCCGCGCCGAGGGGCTGGAAGTCGGCATCAGCGACTTTGCCAGCGAAGCGCTGGCGCTGGCGGCGCTGCAGACGGGCGCTGTCGATGTCTGCTCGGGCGCTTTTGAGCAGATCATCGCGCTGCAGGCCAAGGGCCAGAAATACCAGGCTTTTGTGCTGCAGGGCCGTGCGCCGCAGATGGTGTTTGGTGTGTCCTCCCACACCATGCCGCACTACCGGACGGTGGCCGACCTCAAGGGCAAAAAAATCGGCGTGTCGGCGCTGGACTCTTCCAGCAGCCTCATGGCCGGGCTGGTGCTGCTGCAGGGC
>CAIYKK010000115.1 GCA_903926695.1 uncultured Burkholderiales bacterium | reverse complement strand
GTTCGGGTCGTTGGAGGCGTAGCCGTACTCGTAGCCTAGCACCGCTTCTTCGGACAGGATGGAGTCGATGACAACGAACGGGGCCTGGTTTTCAGCGACATTTTGCAGCGCCACGTAGGTGCCGGTGTCCCACTTTTCGCGGTTCTGGTCGTGAATCACGGCGTGGCGGTGGGTGAAAGTGCCGCGTCCGCAGTCTTCGCCCGACAAGCGCACCGGGTAGCCGCTGGCCACCAGGGAGGCAAAAGCCATGTGCTCGCCCATGCCCCAGTCCACTGGCGTATCGCCGCGCCCCATGGCTGCGCGGTCGTCATAGACCTTCTTGACCAGGTTGTGCGCGGTCACGGTGGCGGGAATGGTCGTGATTTTTTCGGCCAGACGCTTCCACTCGGCCATGGGGATGGAGGTGTCGCCCGCATCGGTCCACTTTTTGCCGACGTAGGGAATCCAGTCCACGGCGTACTTGCTCTTGAAGTTGGTCAGCACGGGATCAAACATGCTCTTGCCGGCATCGAGCCCTGCGCGGGTGGCCTTGACCATGTCATCGCCCAGCGTGTCGCCCAGGCCTTGCGCCGTCAGCTTGTCAGCGTAGAGGCGGCGGGTGCCGGGGTGCTGTGCAATCTTCTTGTACATCAGCGGCTGGGTCAGCGCAGGCGTGTCCTGCTCGTTGTGGCCCAGCTTGCGGAAGCAGGTGATGTCCAGCACCACATCCTGGCGGAAGGTCATGCGGAATTCCAGCGCGAGCTGGGTTGCCAGCACAACGGCTTCAGGATCATCGCCATTGATGTGCAGAACCGGGGCTTCGACCATCTTCACGATGTCGGTGCAAAACACGCTGGAGCGCATGTCACGCGGGTCCGAGGTAGTGAAACCGATCTGGTTGTTGATGATCAGGTGAACCGTGCCGCCAGTGGTGTAGCCACGGGTTTGCGCCAGGCACAGGGTTTCCTGATTCACACCTTGGCCGCCGAAAGCGGAGTCGCCATGCACCAGCACGGGCAGCACCTGACTGCCGGTGGGGTCGCCACGACGGTCCATGCGGGCGCGCACCGAGCCTTCAACCACGGGGTTGACGATTTCCAGGTGCGATGGATTGAACGCCAGCGACAGGTGAACCGGGCCGCCAGGGGTGGACACATCGGAGCTGAAGCCTTGGTGGTACTTCACGTCGCCTGAGGGCAGGTCTTCGGGCGCGGTGTGGTCGAACTCGGCAAACAAGTCCTTGGGCATCTTGCCCATGGTGTTGACCAGCACGTTCAGACGGCCCCGGTGCGCCATGCCGATCACGATTTCCTGCACGCCCTGGGCGCCAGCGGACTGGATCAGCTCATGCATGGCGGCAATAAAGCTTTCGCCGCCTTCGAGGGAGAAGCGTTTTTGACCAACGTATTTGGTATGCAGGAACCGCTCCAGACCTTCGGCAGCGGTCAGACGCTCCAGAATCGTCTTTTTCTTTTCAGCGTCAAAATTGGGCTTGCTGCGGATACTTTCGAGCTTTTGCTGCCACCAGCGCTTTTGCGCCTGGTCGCTGGTGTACATGTACTCGGCGCCCAGCGTGCCGCAATAGGTTTCGCGCAGCGCATTGAGCAGCTCGCGCAGGCTCATGGTTTCTTTGCCGAAGAAGGTGTTGCTCGTGTTGAACACGGTTTCCTGATCGGCACTGGTGAAGCCGTAGAACGCGGGGTCCAGTTCAGGGATGTTGTCACGCTCGGCGCGCTTGAGCGGGTCCAGATCGGCCCAGCGGGCGCCCACATTGCGGTAAGCGGCGATCAGCTGCTGAACGGCTGTACGCTTGCGGCCCAGTTCGGAATCGGCACTGGCGACGATAACTTTGGTCTGGCCCTGTTTGGCGCGCTCGGCAAAAGCGTTGATGACCGGCAGATGTGGCACGTCTTTGGCGTTGCTGCCATCGACTGCGGGGACATTTTGCAGCGCGTCGAAATAATCGCGCCAATTGTCCGTAACGCTGGCGGGATTGGCCAGGTAGTTTTCATACATCTCTTCGACATACGACGCGTTGCCGCCGAAAAGATAGGTGTTGCCTTGGTAGGCTGAATAAACCGACGCAGGTGACTGCGAGTTGGAACTCATATCCGCTGACCTCCGTTTCCCTTGAGGAAACATTAGCTGGTTAAAGCTGGTTAAATTAACCTTCCGCAACACGGCTGAACCGATTAGCGGATGCGACACTGTGGCAGAAGGGCCTTCACAATGTAGATTGTGCCACCTAACGGTTACAGCGGGAAGACCCTAACCCCGTATTTAATTGCGAAAAATTGAATTTTTTTCGTGGTTTTATAGAGACACATCAACAGCGGTCAGATGTTTTAAGGAATGGCCTGTAAACGCTGCAGACATGTGCGCCACACACAGCCTGTATGCCTCTGGAGAAACTGCAAAACACCCAAGAACCAATCTACATTTCAGCAATTTGACCCCAACAGCTGGCGGGCAGTTCACGGCCCCGAGACAAGATTTAGGAGGCAAGCGTAAAAAATCAGGCAATAAAAAAGCCCGCTAGTAACAGCGGGCTTTTTTATTCAGTCAAATTATTATGGTGGGTTCTGAGAGATTCGAACTCTCGACCTACGGATTAAGAGTCC
>CAIYKK010000114.1 GCA_903926695.1 uncultured Burkholderiales bacterium | reverse complement strand
TCTGGATACCGCGCAGCAGCCTGTGGAGAGGATGGCTCTGGCTCGGTTCGCAAGAATCGAACTAAACCAGCCTCAGCGAAGCAGTAACCCACCGAAGCGACCAGGCAAGAGGCAACTCATGTCTAGCGCCGTAGGAATCCCCCGCCTTCAGGCGGGGGAGGATGTCAACCCACTCTGCCAGTGCCCAGTTATAAGCGAATCGCGCAACACCCGCAGTGCGGGCGAAGCAGGTCGCTTGCACGTTGTTGGGGTCAAGACAAATTTGTGAGCGATCAGCATGAAGAATTGTTCACTATTGCGCAAGAATGCGTAATTCAATTAGAAACTATTTGTACCCTGGGGCGCGGCACCTCAAAAGCTGCTGATAATGAAGTCGGCTAAGTTTTAACCAGAAGACCACAAGAGGCTTTCATGCTGTACCGATTCAAATCAAAAAATATGGGCGACATCATCATGCTGGAGTCCAATGGACGCCATGTGCTGGAAATTATCGGCAAGGAGCCTGCACCGCAAGGCATCATCCTGCCCGAAGACATGCCTGCCGCCATCGCCGCGCTGCAAACGGCGATAGCGCTAGAGGAGTCCGGCGTCAAGGAGGAGGCGGGCGGTGCCGTGCCCGGCAGCGCCATTGACCTGCGCCAGCGCGCCCAGCCCTTCATCGAGATGCTGCACATGAACCACGCCGCCAACGAGGCGGTGATCTGAGGCGTGTGAGCGGCGCCTTCGGGGCGGCGGCGCGACAGGCTTGCTAAAAGCCTGCCGCCGGAAAACAAAAAAGCCCCGTCAAGGGGCTTTTTCTTTGGCGTAAGCGCTGCCTGCGGGCTTATTTGTAGCTGCGAGCGTCTTCAATCACCTTGCCGTCGTTGGGCAAGCTGCCGGGCGTGAGCAATTGCACCGCGCCGCGCAGCTTGGTGACATCGCGGATGGCTTCGCCGATGCGCTCGGCCAAATCGCCCGGCGCGCCAGCGGTTTCGACCTGCAGCGCCATCGTGTCGCTGGCCATTTCGCCGCTGACGACGAGGCGCGCCTTGATCACTTCGGGAAAGCGCCGGGCAATCTCGGCCACCTGCGCCGGATGCACAAACATGCCGCGCACCTTGGTCGTTTGATCCGCCCGGCCCATCCAGCCTTTGATGCGCGTGTTGGTGCGCCCGGTCGGGCATTGACCCGGCAGCACGGCTGACAGGTCGCCGGTGCCAAAGCGGATCAGCGGATAGTCGGGGTTCAGCGTGGTCACGACCAGCTCGCCGACTTCGCCCTCGGCGACCGGGTCTCCGGTGCCGGGGCGCACGATTTCCACAATCACGCCTTCGTCGATCACCAGGCCCTCACGCGCTGCGGTTTCGTAGGCGATCAGCCCGAGGTCGGCGGTGGCGTAGCACTGGTAGCCGGCAATGCCGCGCTCGGCCAGCCAGTCGCGCAAAGATGGCGGAAAGGCTTCAGCCGATACCAGCGCCTTGGTCACGCTGGGCAGCGCGACCTTCATTTCGGCGGCTTTTTCGACGATGATTTTTAAAAAGCTGGGCGTGCCGATGTAGCCAGCGGGTTTGAGTTCGGCCATCGCCTGAACCTGCTGCTCGGTCTGGCCGGTGCCGCCGGGAAACACCGTGCAGCCCAGCGCGTGCGCGCCGCTTTCCATCATCGAGCCAGCGGGCACGAAGTGGTAACTGAAGCAGTTGTGGGCCAGTTCGCCGGGGCGGAAACCCGCCGCGTACAGCGCACGCGCCATGCGCCAGTAGTCGCGGCCCGTGCCTTCAGGCTCGTACATCGGGCCGGGGCTGGAAAAGATGCGCGGCATCGCAGCGCCAAAACCAATCGCGCTAAAGCCGCCGAACACGTTCTGGGCGCGCCCGGCTTGCTGGCGCGCCAGCAGTTCGGACTTGCGCGTGACCGGCAGCGTCGCCAGCGCGGCGCGGCTGGTGATGGCCGCCGGGTCAATGCCCGCGAGTATCTCGGCAAAAGCGGGCGAGGCGCTGCGCGCATGGGCGATCTGGCCCGGCAGGGCCGCGAGCAGGGCCGCTTCGCGTTCGGCGGGGGCGCGGGTTTCCAGCGCATCCAGGTGGGTT
>CAIYKK010000113.1 GCA_903926695.1 uncultured Burkholderiales bacterium | reverse complement strand
TGTAGCGCTTTTTGGGGCGCATGCTTTCTTCGTTGATGCGCTTTTCAATTTCGGCGAGCATTTTGCTCAGCTGCTTGCGTTTGGCTTCCTGCTCGACTCGGGTCGGGCTGTCAGCGGGCTGCGTCATGTCGGGCGGGGGCAGGGTGGCGAGCGCTTTTTTCACCTGCGCCAGGAGCTGGGTTTGCTGCTCTTGCAGGGATTCGATCTTGCGCAGCGTGTCCTCCGGCGAATCGCCGAATTTTGTCTGCGCCGAGGGCGGCAGCGGCGAGGTGGCGCGGCCTTCCGCCAGTTCGCCGCCGCCTGCGAGCGAGGCCTGCGCAATCGCCGTGGCTTTTTCGGGCTTTTCCTGCGAGCGCGCATTGACCAGAATCACTTCCAGCGGCATGTCCTCAAACACGCGGTTGAAGCGCTCGGGATCGACAAAACGCACCGTCAACAGCACCGCATGCACGGCAATGGAGACGCCCAGGGCAATTTGCAAAGTGCTGAGTTTTTTCACAGGGCGAATTATCAGGTGGTGGCGTAAGGGTTTGCTGCGCAGGCCGCTTTAGCCCGCCACGGCGCTTGCTGTAGCGCTTTCGGGTGCCGGTTCGCTGACATCGACGGCGATTGAAATCGGCCCGGCGCTCAGTTCTTCCTCGCCATCGTCGCTGTCGTCGGTCTGGGCGGCGCTGCTGGCGGCTTCGGCCTCGGTGTCCAGGCGCTCGATGACGGTGCCGAACACGTCCAGCGTGATCTCGTCAATCTCGCCGAGCTTGACGCGCACCCGCGCCCCGCGTGGCAGGCCCATTGCGCCCATCGCGCCCAGCACCAGCGGGAAGTCGTCGGCGCGCACCAGGTTGTCCTTGAAACTGGTGGCGGTCAGTTCGGTGATGCCGTTTTGTTCCAGATATTTCAGCGTCCAGTAGCGTTCGATACCGGACTGGAAGCCGTTGTAAGCGCTGTAAGCCGCGTCAAAGCAGGAAATCACCGAGAACAGGTCCACATCCTTGGGTTTAAAAGGCGCGACCAGCGCGGCGGTGCGGCCATTTTTCACGCAGGCGATGAGCTGCCACTGGTTCACCAGATCGGTGTAGCGGCGCAGCGGCGAAGTACACCAGGCGTAGCTTTTCACGCCCATGCCCGCGTGCGGCAGCGCCTTGGTGCCCATGCGTACCTTCACGCCCGGCGCCATGCTGGCCTGGCTGCGGTAAATGCCGGGCACGCCGTATTCGGCCAGCCACTGGCCCCAGGTGCTGTTGGCCAGAATCATGGCCTCGGCGACGATCAAATCCAGCGGCGCGCCGCGCTGGCGCGTGCTGATACTGACGGTTTCATGGCCCAGCGGCTCGCCGCCGGTCGGGTTGTCGAGCTTGAAGTTGTAGTCAGGGCGGTTGAAGTTTTCCGGCTTGCCGCGCACGATTTCGCGCTGGGCTTTCAGATGCCGGGCGAGGCGGTGCAAAAAGGTCAGTTCCACGCCCCATTGCACATCGGGACGCGGCGCGCTTTGGGCGGCTTCAAAAAACGCTTCGGTGAAGGTCGTGTCGAGCTGGTCGTGGCGCAGGTTGCTGGCAATCGGCACCAGCTCCAGCCGGGTGAGCGTTTCCTTGATCTCCAGCGTCGCCTCGTCCAGCGTGACGTACAGCGACAGCGCCGGGCAGTTACGCCCTTCCTGCAGCGTGTAGTTTTGCACGATGTCGTCGGGCAGCATGGTCA
Organism: uncultured Burkholderiales bacterium; assembly: GCA_903926695.1. Lineage (GTDB taxonomy): Bacteria > Pseudomonadota > Gammaproteobacteria > Burkholderiales > Burkholderiaceae_C > Polaromonas. Next base: position 102 of record CAIYKK010000113.1, on the reverse strand, counting down.
GCGTGTAGCCGGGCCTCTAGACGGGGGACACGCGGGCGCGCCCGACGGCGTCACTCGCGCTGCCCGGCTGCACGGCCAGACCCGGCGCGGCGATGTGAACCC
>CAIYKK010000112.1 GCA_903926695.1 uncultured Burkholderiales bacterium | reverse complement strand
TTTGGCAATATCCACGGCGAACGGGTTGATGTCCATGCCGTAGAAATTGCGCGTGCTCACAAACCCGAACGAGCGTTGCTGGGGATCAACGCTTTTGTACTCAACGGCCATGCGGTCATAAATGCGCGCTTCCAGCCGCTTCAACTCCCGGTAAGCCACATACAGAAAGTTGCCGCTGCCGCACGCCGGGTCCAGCACGGTGAAGTTCTCAATCCGGGTGAGCAGCTCCTTCAGGCGCCCAAGGGTGTCGGCGGATTCAATCTGCTCGCTCCACGGCGCAACAATCGTCGGCCCCACCACCTTCATGATGTCCACGGGGCTGGTGAAGTGCGCGCCTGTGGCGTGGCGCGCCTCCTGCCCGAGGGAGTGCTCGAAGATGGTGCCGAATATCTCTGGCCGCACTTTGGACCAGTCGAACTGCGCGGCTTCCTTCAGCAGCGTTCTCTGGTCGGCGTCCAGCTCCACACGGGCAGGTTCGGCAAACAGGCCGCCGTTGAAATAGGCCACGCCCTTGAAGCGCCCGCCCTTGACGCCGCCCTTGGTGTTCATGGCCTCGAACAGGCCGCCAAGCAGGTCGTAGGTGTCTTGCTTGCCTTTGCACTGGTTCAGCACGTCGGTAACGAAATACTTCTCCAGCAAGCCGATGTCCTCGGCAAACAAAGCCATCAGCATTTGCAAAATGAAGCGTTGCGCCAAGGGCTGATCGACGCCGCGCTTGATCATCAGGTTGAAGCACTGCGCCAGCTTGTCGGCGGCGTGCCGCGTCACCGATTCCTGATGGTTTCCAAACACGGGAGCCACATCGCCGGGAAACAGGAAGTTCAGCGGCCCGAATTTTTTCGGAAGTTCTTTCAGGCGGACTTTGTCAACGGGAATGTCCAACTGCGTCTCAAAGTCGTAAATCCAGAACTCGTCGAAGTTGCATAAAACGGCATAGCGGGGCCGGTTCGGCACGAGGCGGGTCCAGTAGGTAAAGGCCTGGCTGTAATGCTTGGTCAAGTCTGTGCCGCGTTTTTTCATCTCGATGACCACGGCGGGCTTCCAGACGCAGTCCGCGAATGAGGTGCCGCCGCTGTCGTTCTTGATGCGCTTTTCGCAGATGGCACCGGCCTCTTTCCAGCCCGCATGGCCAAACCCTTTGAAGAGTCTGTCCAAGAAGATTTGTGCCTCGCCCTTTTCATCGCCGGTGATGTGCGCTTCGACCCAGTTGATGAATTCGGTCAGCTGCGCGGTTTTTTCAGTAGTAGTTGCCATGTATCTTTGTTGGTTTAGTCAAATCCCGACGGCCCCTTGAGCGCGACGAACTCGGCGCTCTGCAGGCTCAGGGAAATGCCGTGCAGCACCTCGGTTTCGACTTCGGTGCCGATGTTGTAGCTGCGGCGGATGTCAGAGAGGCGCAGGATGAGGGCGGGTGGGGTAATTGTCATGCGTTTGCTATTGTTGATTCGCTGCGTGACGAGTTCTATCGAACAGCGGGCTGGTTGTCTCTAACGTTTCCAGCCGGACCAGCCAATATCAGGCCAGGCGGCTCTGGCCTTGCTACTGCAAGACTGGGATTTGATGAAATCAGCCTTAGAGATTCTTTGCATGGCGTTACTGCCACCTATGTTCACAACCAAGAAAAATCCAAATCCTGTCCAGATCGGCCTGGGTTCAGAGCCTTGGAGACGAATGATTAGATACTTGGCTGCAGAAGATTGGGAGTACGCAGAAAAGCAATGGCCTGACTTGAAAAATACCGCCTTCGGATCGTCTTGCCACTCCAGTTCAAAATTCTCTGCAATCGCGTAGGCTGGCTCTCCATATTGAACCGTACCCACGATCCCTTTCTCAGGGTTTGCAGGTATAACAGTTTCACAATAGCCTCCCACGGAACCGCATTGCCTCGTGGTCCTGACCGTACCATCTTTATTAAAAATAACCAAATGCTCCGGCATGTTCACCGAGTAAAGATTAGGCATTCCAAAAGACCAACTATCCTCATCCCAAAAAAGGACTTTCGGAGCAAATCCAGGATAATCCCTTCTTAATTCTTCGAGACTGGAATAAACACCCTCATATGAGCCGCGAATAGCGTCCTCTATCAATTTGGCACTGTCAATCA
>CAIYKK010000111.1 GCA_903926695.1 uncultured Burkholderiales bacterium | reverse complement strand
CCATGCGCGAAGGCTCGGGCATGGTCGAATTCCACCAGCGCTTCCCGACGCGTTACCACGATGTCGGCATCGCCGAGCAGCATGCGGTGACCTTTGCCGCCGGTATGGCCTGCGAGGGCTTGAAGCCGGTGGTGGCGATTTATTCGACCTTTTTGCAGCGCGGCTACGACCAGCTGATTCACGACGTGGCGCTGCAAAACCTGCCGGTGGTGTTCGCGCTGGACCGCGCCGGACTGGTGGGCGCGGACGGCGCGACCCATGCGGGCGCTTACGACATTCCGTTCCTGCGCTGCATTCCCAACATGAGCATCGCCTGCCCGGCGGACGAAAACGAATGCCGCAAGCTGCTGTCGTCCGCGTTTGAGCAGAACCACCCGGTGGCCGTGCGCTACCCGCGTGGCGCGGGCGCGGGCGTGGAGACCGAGCCGGGGCTGGAATCGCTGCCTTTCGCCAAAGGCGAAATTCGCCGCGAAGGCAACCGTATTGCCATTTTGGCTTTCGGTACGCTGCTTTATCCCGCCTTGCAGGCGGCTGAAAAGCTCGACGCGACGGTGGTCAACATGCGCTGGGCCAAGCCGCTGGACACCGAGCTGCTGCTGCAAATCGCCGCCCGCCATGACGCGCTGGTGACGGTGGAAGAGGGCACCATCATGGGCGGCGCAGGCAGCGCCGTCGGCGAGGCGCTGCAGGCGGCGGGCGTGATCAAGCCGCTGCTGCAACTGGGGCTGGAAGACGCGTTCATTGAGCACGGCGACCATGCGCAATTGCTGGCGCTGCAGGGGCTGGACGCGGCGGGCATTGAAGCGTCAATCCGGGCGCGTTTTGGCGCGCTGCAGTCGCTGGATCAGCCCAAGCTGGCGCTCAAGTCGGCGGCTTGAAGCGGCAGGCTGACGGTGCCGCGCCCGCGTCAGCTTGCGAGATAGGCTTCCTGAATTTTCGGGTTGACCGCCAACTCGCGCCCGGTGCCGCTGAGCACGATGTTGCTAGTCTCAATCACATCAGCGTAGTCGGCGATTTTCAGCGCCTGGCGCTTTTTCAGCCAACCGCCAGCCCAGCGCCCGGCGCCAGTTGCCCGATGACGGCGGCGCGGGCAAAACCGCCTTGCGCGAAGATCGCCAGCACGTCATCGGCTTGCTCGGGCGCGCAGGCCACCAGCAGGCCGCCGCTGGTTTGCGGGTCGGACAGCAGGGCGCGGTCCACGTCGCCCAGAGTGGCCGCCAGCGTCACTTCGCCGCCGTAGCTGGCCCAGTTGCGGCCTGACGCGCCTGTCACCATGCCGTCGCTGGCCAGGGCATGTACGCCGTCCAGCAGCGGCACGGCGGCCCAGTTGATTTGCGCCTGCAGGCCCGCGCCGCGTGCCATTTCCAGCGTGTGGCCCGCCAGCCCGAAGCCGGTTACGTCAGTCAGCGCATGGACGCCTTCCAGCTTGGCCAGCGCGATGCCGGGTTTGTTCAACTGCGTCGTGGTGGCGACCATCTGCGCATAGCCTTCGGGGCTGAGGCGCTCTTTTTTCAGCGCGGCGGACAAAATGCCCACGCCCAGCGGTTTGCCCAGAATCAGCACGTCGCCCGCCTTCGCGCCGGAGTTTTTCTTCACCAGCGACGGGTGAATCAGGCCCATCACGACCAGGCCGTAAATCGGCTCGACCGAGTCAATCGTGTGGCCGCCCGCAATCGGAATGCCCGCGTCGCGGCAAACATCCTGGCCGCCGCGCAGGATGGCGGCTATGGTTTCCAGCGGCAGCACGTTGATCGGCATGCCGACCAGACCCAGCGCCATGATGGGCGTGCCGCCCATCGCGTACACGTCGCTGATGGCGTTGGTGGCGGCAATGCGGCCAAAGTCATACGGATCATCGACGATGGGCATGAAAAAGTCGGTGGTGGCGATCAGCGCCTGCTCGTCGTTGAGCTGATAGACGGCGGCGTCATCGGCGGTTTCGATGCCGACGAGCAGTTGCGGCGGCAGGTTGAAGCCGGGCAAATTGCTGGAGTTTTTCAGGATTTCGCTCAACACGCCGGGCGCGATTTTGCAGCCGCAGCCGCCGCCGTGGGACAGGCTGGTGAGCCGGGGCGTGGCCGCCTGGCTGGGCGCGGGCGGCGGTGAATTCGGGCTGGTGGCGGCGGAGGCATTCATCGGGAAGCTTTCAAGGGCGTGTGAAGGGTGTGAAGGGCAGGCGGGCTGCGCGGAAGAGGGCGCGCGCCGCTGAGCGTCAGGGCTGAGGCGCAACGGGCGCGGGCTGGCTGAGCGTCAAGCGCCGCCAAGTTTAGGTCAAGGCGCTTGTGTGGCGGGGGCGCTTCGCGGGCGACCGGCGTGCGCATAGGGAATCCAAAAAATCAGCGGCTTTTACAGGCCGGAGCGCGGTGATATTTTTCACAGATGTTGCCTTTTTCTGCGAAAAGCAATAGTTGCACCTACTTCATCAAGGTGTTGGAAAATGTTTGAAACGCGCCACACTGAGGTTGTTACTGCACTAACTGGTAAGAACAGTTTCAAAAAAATCAGCTAATCTGCAGGCGGGCAAGAAATCGGAAACCCGAAGGTATTCAATTGAATATGGAACATAAAATCCGGCCTCGTTTTCGAGCTTTCCCCCCGACTTTGTCGTGCGAACTGTCTTAATTTTTACAATTTCAGTGTGGTGAGTTTTTTTTAACCTTCATTTATTCCAGTTATGACAAAAAAAAATCATTTGGTAACAAATTCAAATTGTAATAATTTGCTTGGTTTTACGACCGCTCTCAAACCTCTGGCACTCGCTGCTGCGGTGTTTCTGACCGGTTGCGCCAACATTCAGCCTACGCCGCTGACCAGCACGGACATCACGCCCGTCAATCAGGCCGACCAGAGCGCCATGCGCAAGGATGTCGAGCCGATCAACGGCCCCTTGACGCTGGAGCAGGCGCTGGCCCGTGCGCTCAAGTACAACCTGGACCGCCGCGCCAAGATGATGGAAGAAGCCCTCGCGCTGAACCAGCTGGACGTGAACAAATTTGACATGCTGCCCAGCCTGATCGCCAAGGCCGGTTACGCCTCGCGCAATAACGACAATATCAACATCAGCCGCGATGCCGTCACCGGCGTGCCATCGCAGTCGCGTTTTGTCTCCCAGGAGCGCTCGCACGAAACGGCCGAGCTGGGCTTGACGTGGAACATTCTGGACTTCGGTCTGGGCTACTACGGCGCACAGCAGCAATCCAACCGCGTCCTGATCGCCTCTGAAAAGCGCCGTAAGGCCATGCACCTGTTGATTCAGGATGTGCGCACCGCCTTCTGGCGCGCCGCCAGCGCCCAAAAACTGCGCGGCGACGTGCAAACCACCATCGCCACCGCCCAGGAAGCGCTCGCCGATTCCGAAAAGACCGCGCAAGAGCGCATCAAGAGCCCGCTGGACGCGCTGCGCTACCAGCGCCAACTGCTGGAAAACCTGCGCCTGCTCGAAGCCATCAACCAAGAGCTGTCTTCGGCGCAGGTCGAACTCGCTTCGCTGATCAACGCGCCGCTGGGCCAGACCATTGCAATTGTCGAGGCCGATCTGGGCGGCGCCGATGACAGCATTCTCAAGCTGCCCGTCAGTCAGCTCGAAGAAGCGGCGCTGACGCAAAACGCCGACCTGCGCGAGCAGCATTACAACGCACGCATCGCTCGCCTGGAAACGCGCAAGACGCTGGTGCGCCTGTTCCCGAATCTGTCGCTGAGCTACGCCGTCAAGTACGACTCGGACAGCTACCTGCTGAATCGCAACTGGAACGAAGCGGGCATCCAGCTGTCGTTCAATCTGTTTAACCTGCTGACCGCGCCGACGCAGATCAAGCTCGCTGACGCGGGCGTGGCGCTGGCCGACCAGCGTCGCATGGCCACGCAGATGAGCGTGCTCACGCAGATGCATCTGGCGCGCCTGCAGTTGCTCAACGCGAGCAGCCAGTTCGCCCGTGCTGACAACATCTACAAGGTGGATCAGAAGATTTCAGAGTTGGGCCGCAACCGCGAAAACGCCCAGGCGCAGAGCAAACTTGACCGCGTCAGCAACGACACGGCCAGCATTTTGAGCCTGCTGCGCCGCTACCAGGCGCTGGCGCAGGTGCAAAAGGTTGAAGGTCAGCTGCTGGCCAATCTCGGGCTGGAGCCTGAAATCGGCAGCACCGGCGAACTGACGCTCGACCAGCTGGCCGCGCAGGTCAAGCGCAGTAGCGACCCGTGGGCCGCGTTGCGCGCTCCCAAGCCAGAAGCAGCACCGACGGCACCGACCGACCCGGCCAAGGCTGCGAAGTGAAGAGGGCGGCATGCTTGCTGCCGCTGGCAGCCGCCTTGCTTGGCGGGTTGCCGGTGTGCGCTTTGAGCGCTACGCCGGTGGCTGCTCCGGCAGTGCCCGCAGCGTCTAAACCGGCGGGCACCGCGCCCGCGATGGAGCGCCAGGAAATCCGCGCCCAGCTGCTGCCACGGCGTTTTACCACCGTGGCGTCGGAAATTGGCGCCAAGATCAGCCGCCTGCCGGTGGCTGAAGGCGGCTCGTTCAAATCCGGCCAGCTCTTGGTGAGCTTTGACTGCTCGCTGCAGCAGGCGCAGATGCAAAAAGCCCAGGCCGAACTCGACGGCGCCGCCCAGACGCTCAAGTCCAACGAACGTTTGTCCGAACTCAATTCGGTCGGCAAGCTGGAGCTGGACCTGTCGCGCTCCGCCGTGAACCGGGCCAGGGCCGAAATCGGCGCCAACCGCGCTTTGATTGCCAAATGCAGCGTCATGGCCCCGTTTGCCGGGCGTGTTGCCGAGCAGCATGTGCGCGAGCAGCAGTACGTTCAGCCCGGCCAGGCGATGCTCGACAT
>CAIYKK010000110.1 GCA_903926695.1 uncultured Burkholderiales bacterium | reverse complement strand
GACCGCATTTACCCGCCCGTCACGCCCACGCCCGAGGACGACTTTGCGAAGCCGCTGCAACTGCTGGCGCGCTCCATTGCGTTTACCGACCCGCTGACGGGTCAGGCGCGGCAATTTGAAAGCCATCTGCGCCTGAACTGGGTTTGAGGGCAATCGCAGCCCTCGCCATGAGGCTGTTTTTTTAAATCATTCGTAAAAAAATCCAGTTTTTGTAACTGATTGGCGGCCTGAACGCACAGCGGCTTAAACCTGGCCCGAGCCGGTTTGCGACCCGCTTTGACAGGCAGGTGGGCCTCTTTTTCCTCTGATCGGGCCGGATTTTGCGCAAAATCGGTGCCGCATCACGGTTACCACTCTTGACGAGTGCAGCCTGGATCACGATGATTTGCGCTGGTTACCCAATGTAAAAAACAAAGTTCGACTGTGTGTAAAGTCGATTGCACGGGGAAAGACACAGTACAACGTGGAGGAGACAAAAAATGAACTTAAACCAAAAAACCTGCGCTACCTGCAGCGCATTTGACTTCATGCGGGGATGCCAGGCTTCGGCCAGCCCTGCCGAACAATCTGACGCGCAGCAAGCGCAGTCCCGCTCATCCGGGCCGGATGGTTACTGCCATGAGCATCAAGCCAGGCGCGAAAACGATGAGGATATGGATAGTTATGCGCTACTCAATCCGCTGCTGATCAAGTCGCGCTGGGCAGCGACAAGGAGCCGAAGCCGTAAAAGTATGGAGTGAAAACAGACAGACTCTGGTTGTACAGAGCAGTTTTGACACTGGCCAAGGTTGCCGCCGAGGGCGGTTAACCGTGGCTCAGAGAGGTGGCCGGTATTACTTCTTGGCGTAAGTAATTTTCTTGGCGCCCTTGTCGCACTTACCGACGACTTTTGCGCTGCCAGCCTTGCCGGTTTCAACGATGTCGAGCGTGTAAGCGCCCTTGGCCTTGCCTGCGTCGAGCTTGGTGGCGATTTCGGTTTTCAGTTCTTCGCATGGCTTGGGAGTTGCAAAGCTGTTTGCGCATGCGACGATGAAAAGAGCTGCAAAGATGGTTTTCTTCATGGATATCTCCTGATAGCTATTGCTAGGGCACGGGTGCTGCCGGGTTGAGGGAATTCGGCGTGAAACTATGAATTTTCTAGCCGCCTAACGTAAATTAGGTGACTTAATGTTACACGAATGCCCCGCCAAAACCACAGCGATTTGCTGGTTTTCGCCTCCTTGCAACGACTTTCCTGGCCAGCAAGCCGCTCAACACCCAACGGATGCGTTTTTCCTCACTCCCGAGCGCGGTTGGCCGGGTGAATAATTTCCCGCAAAAGCCAGTTGCGAAACTGAATGCCTTCGGCATTCTGGGACTTCATCAGCATCTCGTGCAGCCGCTCGGCCTTGATGCGTGCGCCTGACCCGGCGCTGAGCGGCATGACATCGGCCGGGTGCATGTTGAGCAGGCTAGCATCGCCCGGAAAGCCGGGAAGGAGTTTGCAAACGTCTGCAGTGCTGATCCAGCGAAACGTGTCGGCATGCTCCAGCACGTCAAGCCTGATGCCGCGATGCATGAAATAGTGTCCCTGCAGATCATGCAGTGCCGCCGCCTTTGCGGCATAAAAGGCGGTGGCGATCAGCTCCAGCAGGGGTTTTATAAAAATGACGGACATAAGCCATTTTTTCATGCGCGCCTTGAGTAAATAAATGAATCTTCACATCCAACATGCCGAAGCGCGGCTTTCATGAAAAAACCGGACTCAATCAGCCCTTAATTTCTTTGGCCGTGATCTGGTACTTGAAATCATCCGGCGCGTAGGAGTCAAGGCGCCCGGCGGCATTTTCTGCGGCGGGGTACATGAAAAAGCCGAGCTTTTCGCCTTTGGAATTGGGCAGGGCCACATCGTGTGCGGTGTTGTAGGCCATCCAGTTGCCTTCCCAGCCGCCGAACAGTGCTTTGTTGACGGGCGCCACGACGGGATTGGTGGTGTTTTTGATCCAGTCGGCGGTTTCCTGGCGCATGACTTTGGCCACGTCGGCGGGGTCCATTGCCACCCAGCCGTAGCCTTTCAGATAGACCTCGGAGCGGCAATGCTGCGCGCCCTTGAGGCTGGCAGGGTTGCCTGACAGCTCTTTGTAGCCAAAGCTTGACGGCACCAGGCGAACGCCATACACGTCACGGGCGGGCAGGCCGACGGCGCGGCACAGGCCGACAAACAGCGCGTTCAGGTCGGCGCATTTGCCGCCCAGGTTGCCGGTTTCCAGCATGGTTTTGATGTCGCCTTCGCCGCAACCGCGCACTTTGGGCTCGCGGTAGGTGTTGGCAACGATCCAGTCGTAGATTTTTTGCGCTTTTTCAACGTCGGTTTTCGCGCCTTGAATGGCGGCCAGCGCGGTTTTGCGCACGATGCCGTCGGTGGGAATCAGGCGCGTGGGCCGGGTGAAGTAGCGCAGCGTATCCGCGTCTTCGGCCTTGGCGTTTTTCTGCGACCAGTCCACAGCGCGATTTTGGGTCTGGACGCGGCTGGTCAGCTCGATAAAGGGCTTGGTTTCGGTCGCGGCAAATTCGACGTAGAGCATTTTCACGCCCTGCTGGCCGTCTTGCAGGAGTTTGCCGGTGCCGTTGGCGGAAAAACTGCTCTCCAGCGACTGCTGATACTCGCCGTTGACCGAAGGCACGGGCAGCCAGACGCGGGTTTCGCCGTCGGGTTTCAAAATGTCCACGCGGGTGGTAACTTCAAACGTGCGCCAGCCGCCGCTCTGGGGCGCAAACAGGGTGCGCGCTGGCGTCTGGGCAAAGCTGAGCGAAGGCAGCGCCACGGCCACGGCGGCGGCAGCGGTGTTTTTCAGAAAGGTACGGCGAATAGAGGTCATGCGGGTGCTCCGAAAAAGGAGGATGGGCGGGAGGGCCACAAAGCACCGGCGCAGGTCAAGATGCGCCGGGAAGTGGCGCCGCAACGGGGCAGCGGCTGGCAAACAGCGCGCCCGTCAAAGGCGGGGCAATTATCGCTGCAGCGCAGTAATCAGCCGGGTGGCGGCATCGCTGGTCCAGTCCACTTCGCCCTGCACGCGCTGGCGCGGACGGCCCCGGCTGTCGATCATCAACGTGGTGGGAAACACCTTCACGCCCCACTGGCGCGCCGCCCGGCCGTCGGTGTCGAGCAGCACCGGCACGGTCACGCCCGTGGTTTGGGCAAACTGCAGGGCGCGGGCGGGGGTTTCCTTGAAGTTGATGGCCAGCACCAGGAGTTTGTCGGGGCCGTAGAGGTCGGCCACCTGCTGCAGCGTGGGCATTTCGGCACGGCAAGGCTCGCACCAGCTGGCCCAGAAGTTGAGCAGCACGGCGCGGCCTTTGAAATCATCGGGGCGCCAGGGCTTGCCGCTGGTGTCGATCAGGCTGAAGGCCGACAACGGCCCCGACCACGGGCTGACCGCGTAGGCTGGCCCGCTCAAACCCTGCGCGCCCGCTGCGGCCAGAGCGACGGAACTGGCGGCGACCAAGCAGGTTTGCAAAACATGGCGGCGGGTCGGCGATGGCGTGATGGGCATGGGGCGGGAGCTTACCCGCGAATTGAGCCAACCTTGGGATAACCTTGCGCTAGCTATGCGCCAACGGGGAAAAGCTTGGCGGCGCAAGCCTAAAAACAGCGCTGGAAGTCGAAGATGACGCCACAGCGCACCTGATCGCCGTCGAGTGAAAAACCTTGATACGGCTACTGAAAAAAGTTTATCTTTAGAAAAATTGGTGCGAGAGACGGGACTTGAACCCGTACGACATCACTGTCCCGGGATTTTAAGTCCCGTGCGGCTACCGATTACGCCACTCTCGCCGATGAACGATTGTCCAGCAAAAAGCCCCATGAACGGGGCTGATTCTAAAAAACGATGGAGGCGCGGCCCGGAGTCGAACCGGGCTAGACGGATTTGCAATCCGTTACATAACCGCTTTGTTACCGCGCCCTATTCTTTCTGACTTTTTCCAATGAAAAAGGGCAGCACTTTGAAGTGCTGCCCTTTGAATTGGAGCGGGAAAAGAGTCTCGAACTCTCGACCTCAACCTTGGCAAGGTTGCGCTCTACCAACTGAGCTACTCCCGCGTTTCTAGATTCAAATTATAGCGCCATTTTTCAGGTTTTGGCAAATCGTCGAAAAAATTTCGCTCAATGCTTAACCGTACCAACCACAGGCTGAACTGGCTCGACCACGGTGGGGTTCGTCACCAACACTTCTTCTTCCGTCAATGGCACCGGCTGGCGCTCCAGCGCGACCTGCAGCACCTGGTCAATCCATTTGACCGGAATGATTTCCAGACCAGCCTTCACATTGGCGGGAATTTCCTGCAAATCCTTGGCATTTTCTGCAGGAATCAACACCGTCTTGATGCCGCCGCGCAAAGCGGCCAGCAGTTTTTCCTTCAGCCCGCCGATGGCCGTGACTTCGCCGCGCAGGGTAATTTCACCCGTCATGGCGACATCGGCGCGCACCGGAATACCGGTCAGCGCCGAGACAAACGCCGTCGTCATCGCCGCGCCGGCGCTCGGGCCGTCCTTGGGCGTGGCGCCATCGGGCACGTGAATGTGGATGTCATGCTTTTCAAACATTTCGCCCTTGATGCCCAGAATCCTGGCGCGGCTGCGCACCACCGTGCGGGCGGCCTCGACCGACTCCTTCATCACATCGCCCAGCGAGCCGGTGCGGGTGATCACGCCCTTGCCGGGAATCACAGCCGCTTCAATCGTCAGCAGATCGCCGCCGACTTCCGTCCAGGCTAAGCCAACCACCTGGCCAACCTGGTTTTGCACTTCGGCGCGGCCATAGTCGAATTTGCGCACGCCGAGGAAGTCGTTGAGGTTGTCCGTCGTCACCACCACCTTGGGCTCCATCTTCTTGAGCTGGATGCCCTTGACGACCTTGCGGCAGATTTTGGAGAGTTCGCGCTCCAGCGAACGCACGCCCGCTTCGCGGGTGTAATAGCGCACGATGTCCCGCACCGCCTGCTCCTGCACTTCCAGTTCGCTGTCTTTCACGCCGTTGTTGGCGATCTGCTTGGGCAGCAGGTAGCGCAGGGCGATGCTGGTTTTTTCGTCCTCGGTGTAGCCCGACAGGCGGATGACTTCCATGCGGTCCAGCAGCGCGGGCGGAATGTTCATAGAATTCGATGTCGCCACAAACATCACGTCGCTCAGATCAAAATCGACTTCGACGTAATGGTCGCCGAACGTGTGGTTCTGTTCCGGGTCCAGCACTTCGAGCAGCGCGCTGGACGGGTCGCCGCGAAAATCGGTGCCCAGCTTGTCGATCTCATCGAGCAAAAACAGCGGGTTGCGCGTGCCGGACTTGCTTAAATTTTGCAGCACCTTGCCCGGCAGCGCGCCGATGTAAGTGCGGCGATGGCCCCGAATTTCCGCCTCGTCGCGCATACCACCCAGCGCCATGCGCACATATTTGCGCCCCGTGGCCTTGGCAATCGACTGGCCCAGCGAGGTTTTACCCACGCCCGGCGGGCCAACCAGGCACAGAATCGGCGCTTTCAATTTATCCACCCGCTGCTGCACCGCAAGGTATTCGACGATGCGATCTTTGACCTTTTCCAGACCGTAATGGTCTTCGTTGAGCACGCCTTCGGCATACACCAGATCGTGTTTGATTTTGGTTTTTTTGCTCCACGGCAGGCCCAGCAGCACGTCGATGTAGGTGCGCACCACGCTGGCTTCGGCTGACATCGGCGACATCAGCTTGAGCTTTTTCAACTCGCTTTCAGCCTTCTTGCGCGCTTCGGTGGGCATCTTGGCAGACTTGATCTTCTTTTCAAGGTCTTCAATGTCCGCGCCTTCTTCGCCTTCGCCGAGTTCTTTCTGGATGGCCTTGACCTGCTCGTTCAGGTAAAAATCGCGCTGGTTTTTCTCCATCTGGCGCTTGACGCGGCCCCGAATTTTTTTGTCCACATTGAGGATATCGACCTCGCGGTCCAGCTGCTCATACAAATTCTCCAGACGGGCCTTGACATTATCCAAGTCCAGAATGACCTGCTTGACATCGAGCTTGAGCGGCAGGTGCGCGGCAATTGTGTCGGCCAGGCGGCCAGCGTCGTCAATGCTGGAAATCGAGGTCAAAATTTCGGGCGGAATTTTTTTATTCAGCTTGACGTAATGGTCAAACTGCTGCATCACGGCACGGCGCAGGGCTTCGATCTCGCTGCCCTTGTCGCCGGGAAGCGCAACGGCTGGCGTAACCGGCGTAACGCTGGCGGTGAAATGCTGCTCGCCTTCTTCAATCTTGTTGACCTTGGCACGCTGCTGGCCCTCGACCAGCACCTTGACCGTGCCGTCCGGCAGTTTCAAAAGCTGCAGGATGGTGGCAACGCAGCCAACCTCGAACATGTCCTCGACGGATGGTTCATCTTTGGCGGCAGTTTTCTGGGCCACCAGCATGATGCGGCGCTCGGCCTCCATCGCCGTCTCCAGCGCCTTGATGCTTTTCGGGCGACCGACAAACAGCGGAATCACCATGTGCGGAAACACCACCACGTCGCGCAGCGGCAGCAGCGGCAGGGCAATCGGGGTGGCAGGAAGGAAAGTGGGTACTGACATATAAACCTTAAACCTTAAAAATAAGGCAAAACGCCGCCGCCCCGCTGCACGGGGTCCGGCGGAGCGAAAAACCTGCAAACATGAGGCGCGGTCAAACGCTTTTCAAGCACCGCCGCACCCCCGCTGGCATTCACGCTTTTTTGGCGGCTTCGCGGTAAACCAGCAGCGGCGGCTGGTTTTCTTCAATCGTGGACTCATCGACGACCACTTTTTCCACATTGCTGATGCTGGGCAGGTCAAACATCGTGTCGATCAGCGACTGCTCCAGAATCGAGCGCAGGCCGCGTGCGCCAGTCTTGCGCGCCAAGGCCTTGCGGGCAATCGCCTTCAGCGCGGACGGGCGGATTTCCAGATCCACGCCTTCCATCGCCAGCAGCTTGCTGAACTGCTTGACCACCGCATTTTTCGGCTCGGTCAGGATTTGCACCAGCGCGTCTTCGGTCAGTTCGGCCAGGGTGGCGAGCACCGGCATGCGGCCCACCAGTTCGGGAATCAATCCGAACTTGATCAGGTCTTCGGGCTCAACGTCCTTGAACGCCTCGGTCAGGCTGCGCGTCTTTTTGCTCTTGACCGCCGCGCCAAAACCGATGCCCGAGGCTTCGGTGCGGTTTTCAATGACTTTTTCCAGCCCGGAAAACGCGCCGCCGCAAATGAAAAGAATGTTGGTGGTATCGACCTGCAGGAAATCCTGGTTCGGGTGTTTGCGCCCGCCCTGCGGCGGCACCGACGCCATCGTGCCTTCGATCAGCTTCAAAAGCGCCTGCTGCACGCCCTCACCCGACACGTCGCGGGTGATGGACGGGTTGTCGGACTTGCGCGAAATTTTGTCGATCTCGTCGATGTAAACGATGCCCTGCTGGGCGCGCTCGACTTCGTAGTTGCAGCTTTGCAGCAGCTTCTGGATGATGTTCTCAACGTCTTCCCCCACGTAGCCCGCTTCGGTCAGCGTGGTGGCGTCGGCCATGACAAAGGGCACGTTCAAGGTGCGCGCCAGCGTTTGCGCCAGCAGCGTCTTGCCCGAGCCGGTGGGGCCGATGAGCAAAATATTGCTTTTGGTCAGCTCAACATCGTCTTTTTTGGCGCTTTCCTTGTGGCGCAGGCGCTTGTAATGGTTGTACACCGCGACGGCCAGGGTGCGCTTGGCAGGCTCCTGACCGATCACGTAGCCGTCAAGCGTTGCCTTGATTTCGGAGGGTGTGGGCAAATCACTGCGGGTTTCGCGCGCCTCGGTGCCAGCGGGAAGCTCGTCGCGGATGATCTCGTTGCACAGATCAATGCATTCATCGCAGACAAAGACAGACGGGCCTGCAATCAGTTTTTTGACTTCATGCTGACTTTTACCGCAGAAGGAGCAGTACAGAGTCTTCTCGCTGGAAGAGCCTTTTTTCTCGGCCATTGGTGGGGATGCCTTTACGTGACTTGTGGAAAACTCTTAGCGGTGCTAATGATAACGAATAAAAAAAATGGCGCTTTCTGGTGTAGAAAGCGCCGCTTTCGCCGGGAAATCCCGAAAGATTTCCGCTCAATCTCAGGGGCGCTTGGAAATGACCTGGTCCACGACGCCGTAAGCCTTGGCTTCATCGGCGAACATGAAGTAGTCGCGCTCGGTGTCGCGCTCGATTTTTTCCACCGACTGGCCGGTGTTGACCGCCAGAATGCGGTTGAGCTGATCGCGGGTTTTCAGGATGTCACGGGCGTGGATTTCGATATCCGTGGCCTGGCCCTGCGCGCCGCCCGAGGGCTGGTGAATCATCACGCGGGAGTTTGGCAGCGAAAAGCGTTTGCCCTTGGCGCCAGCGGACAGCAAGAACGCGCCCATGCTCGCCGCCATGCCCACGCACAGCGTGGACACATCGGGCTTGATGAACTGCATGGTGTCGTAAATCGCCATGCCCGCCGTGACGGAGCCGCCGGGCGAGTTGATGTAGAAGGAAATGTCCTTGTCAGGATTTTCGCTTTCCAGGAACAGCAACTGGGCTACCACCAGATTGGCCGTCTGATCGTTGACCGGGCCAACCAGGAAAATCACGCGCTCTTTGAGCAGGCGCGAATAAATGTCGTAGGAGCGCTCGCCCCGGCCCGACTGCTCAATCACCATGGGCACCATGCCAAGACCTTGAATTTCCTGGCTTGCTGCCTGTGGCCTGCCGTAGCCGCCGCCGTAAATACCGTTGTGAACCATCATGATCTCCAGAGTTTGTCGTACTGTACCCAAAAATGACTTGGGGCCTGTACCGCAAAGCACAAGCCCCAAAGCGTTGCAAAAGCAGATGCTTAGTTCTGGGCCATCAGTTCATCGAAGGAAATGGCTTTGTCGGTGACCTGGGCTTTGGCGAGGACAAACTCGGTCACGTTGTTTTCGAGCACCACGGCTTCGACTTCGGCCATGCGGCTGGTGTCGCCGAGGTACCAACGGATCACATCTTCGGGCTTTTCGTAGCTGGCGGCCATCTCTTCGAGATAGGCCTTGAGCTGCTCGGGCTTGGCCTGCAGTTCGTTGGCGCGCACCAGTTCGGCCACAACAAGACCCAGACGCACGCGCTTTTCAGCTTGTGGACGGAAGATGTCTTCCGGGATTTCCATCTTGTCGGCGTCTTTCATGCCGCGCTTTTTCAGGTCAGCGCGGGCATTTTCGAGCAGACGAGCCAGTTCGGCCTGCACGCTGGCATTGGGCAGGTCGAGTTCGGCCTTGGTCACCAGCGCGTCCATTGCCGCAGCCTTGTTGCGCGCCATCAGGCGGGACTTGACTTCGCGGTCGAGGTTTTTCTTGATGTCCGAGCGCAGGGCTTCGACCGTTCCTTCAGTAATGCCGAGGGATTTGGCCAGCTCGTCAGTGACTTCGGGCAGGCTGGCGGCTTCGAGTTTCTTGACCGTGACCAGGAAATCGGCCTGCTTGCCAGCGACATCCTTGCCGTGGTAGTCGGCGGGGAAGTTCAGCGGGAAAGTCTTGCTTTCGCCGGTTTTCATGCCGCGCACAGCGTCTTCAAATTCCTTGAGCATCTGGCCTTCGCCGACGAGGAACTGAAACGCTTCGGCCTTGCCGCCAGCGAAGGTTTCGCCGTCGATCTTGCCTTCAAAGTCGATGGTGGCGCGGTCGCCGTCTTGCGCGGCCTCATCGGCGGCGCGCTGGCCGAAGGTGCGGCGCTGCTTGCGCAGAATGTCCAGCGTCTTGTCGATGGCGGCGTCGCCGACTTCGGCGCTGATTTTTTCGACTTCGGCGGTGGCCAAATCGGCAATTTTCACGTCGGGATAGACTTCAAAAATCGCGTCAAACGTCAGCTCGCCTTCAGGCGCGCCGTCTTTTTCGCTGATGCGGGGCTGACCGGCCACGCGCAGCTTGGCTTCGTTGGCGGCGACGGCAAACGCTTCACCGACCTTGTCGTTCATGACTTCGTAATGCACCGAGTAGGCGTAGCGCTGGGCGACGACGCTCATGGGCACTTTGCCGGGACGGAAACCGTCCATCTTCACAGTGCGGGCGAGCTTCTTCAGGCGGGAATCGACTTCCGACTGGATGGCACTGAGGGGCAGCGTGAGCGTGATTTTGCGCTCAAGCTTTTCAAGATTTTCAACAGTCACGGCCATGATGGTTCCTAAAATCAAAAATGTTCAAACAGGGTTTTCACCTGACGGCCTGCGGCGGTTGCCGGCGACAAAGCCTTGAGGGGTGGTGCGCGGGGGGGGACTCGAACCCCCACACCATTGCTGGCGTCAGGACCTAAACCTGGTGCGTCTACCAATTTCGCCACCCGCGCGCCTGAAAAATAACAGCGGCAATCCTGAAAAACCTTCAGCCATTGCCGCTTCAAATTGGTTAACTTTCTATTTTAGCCTGTAACCGGGAGCGGTTTGAGCGCCCCGGCCCGCCTCTTTTGCTGATTCATGCTGCAGCCGCTGCGACGCCCTCCTCGCGCCGCACGCGAAACCAAGCCGCGTACATGGCAGGCAGGGCCAGCAACGTCAGCACCGTGGCCACAATCAGCCCGCCCATGATGGCGACGGCCATCGGCCCCCCGACCACGCTGCGCGACAGCGGAATCAGCGCCAGTACCTCCGCCGCTGCCGTCAACACAATGGGCCGCAGGCGGCGCACG
>CAIYKK010000109.1 GCA_903926695.1 uncultured Burkholderiales bacterium | reverse complement strand
CGGCCCGGCCGCGCGGGCCGCATGCTGGCGCCGCAGGCTGGCGCCGTCCTCGATTTCGTCGCTGCGCGATTCGATGCGGGTGGCGCGCGCCAGCGCGGGCCAGTCCAGCCCAAGCGCCGCGTCGGCTCCGGGAAACCAGCGCGCCAGCAGCCTGCGCGTGGCCTCGGCGTCGAAGCCGGGCAGCGGCAGCAGGCGCTGGCCGTGGCGCTCGAACGCGGCGGACAGCACACCGGCCAACGCCAGCGCCGCCGGTTCGTTGGCGTTGGCCGCGCAGGCGATCAGGACGGCGTGGGCGCGCATGATTTTTCAGGCGCTCAGACTTGCGCCGGGGCGTGCGTGTAGCACTTTTTTGGGCAGATTTTGGCGCAGGCGGTGCAGCCTATGCACAACTCTTGGTGCGCGATCTTCATGACTTTTTTATCGTATTCGCCGTCGTCGTCATCATCGTCTTCATCGACGTGGACGTATTCGCCATCGGCGTTCAGGCCGACAAGCTCCAGCACGCCACGCGGGCAGACCTTGAAGCAGCGACCGCAGCCTATGCATTTTTCTTCGTTCAGCGTTTGGACAAAAGTGGGCGTCCAGGTGGCGCCGCTGGGCATGGTGATGTTGAAGGTGGTCATAACAGTTCCTGATCAGTTGGCGGGGTCGGGCGCCGCAGCACCTTGTCCCGCCAGGGTTCCTGACGGGTGGTTGGTTTTTCAGCTCGCTGCCGCAGCAGCCTCCTTGCGTGCGGCCATCAGCGCCGCGTGGGCGTCGTGGCAGCGCTGGGAGACTTCGAGAATCTTTTCCCAGTTCGTGGGCAGGTCTTCGGACAAATCGTGCAGATCCATCTTGGCCTGGGTGGCGCGGGCATTGAGTTTTTTCAGGCGCGCTTTGAGTTCGTCGGCGGCGTCGCTCATGGTTCAGGCTCCGTACTGGGCCACTTCCGGGTAAGCCCGGATCATGGCGACCGCTTCGTTGAAAAACTTGCCGCCCGCGTCAGCCAGCTTGGTCAGCGACGGGAAACCAAAGCGATGCACGTCGCGCAACTGCTTGTTCACCACCACCAAACGGCCAGCTATTAAAACCATGCGGCCAAAACCTTCGTGGCTCATCTTCATCATGGGGGAAACCATCTGGCCGGTTTCGCGCTCAATCGCCACGGCGATGGCGTTGTAGAAGATTTCCAGGTGCCACAGCGTTTCCGGGTCCGGGTCGCCGATGATGGGCAGGGCACGGCGCTCTTCGGCGGTGTGGATGTAGGGCTTGAGCAGCGTCAAATCGCTCTTGCCTTCCCAAGTGCCGTGGATGTCCTGGGCGCGCATCTGTTTGACCAGCTGCTGCACAAAAGGCGTGGCCATCAGCGCTTCGTCGCTGGGGGCGGCAGTGTCAAGGGTGGTTGGTTCGGTCATGGGGTTACCTTGTCGTCTTCAAAATCGAATGAACGTTCGCCGTCTTTGGCCAGCGCCTTGCGCAGCCACGGCGGCGGCGTGCCCTGCAGCACGGCTTGCAGCTTGGCCAGAATTTCGGCAATCGACTCGGGTTGCGGCACCTTGATGGGGTGAATCTTCATCGCCACGACACGGGCCGCGCCGGAGCCGCCGATGGCCGCGACGTACAAAATCGCCACGTCTTTAATCGCTTCGAGCTTGGGCGCGAGCTTGTCCTCGTCGCCGTCCTCTTCGAGCTTGTCGCCAAACTCAAAGCTCTCGATCAAATGGTGGCCTTGGCCCGAAATTTCATAAACGACGATGCTCTTGGCCCAGCCAAAGTGCGCATCAACGCGCTCCTTGTCCTGGGTTGCGAAAGCGATTTTCATAAAAATCTCCTAGTTGATTCAGGCACTGGCCTCAGCCAGCGGGGTGGAAAGAGTGGCGGCAGCGGCCAGCGCCTCGGGCGAAAGCGGCCAGTCGCCGGGGTGGTGATGGGCGATTTGCCCAATCATCAAGTTGGAAAATTCAAAAATGAAATCCATCGTGCCGCGATAACCTACCAGGCGTTTGTGCGCGTTGCCAATCCGGTCAAATACCGGAAAACCGATGCGCAGCAAAGGCTTGCCCAGCTTTTCAGCGGCCTGGCGGCCATGCGAATGGGTGATGAGCAGGTCGCAATGGGCAGCCGCCGCGCCGATTTCCAGGTCTTCCAGATCGCCCAGAATGACCTGTTCGGCGGGCAGCAGCGCGTGCGAGGCCGATTTGGTGGTGCTGACGCAGCAGCGCAGTTCCGCGCCCATCTCGTGCAGCAAGCTGCCCACGGCCAGCAGCAAGTCCGGCTCGGCGGCAATCGCCACCTTCACGCCGCCGGTGTAGAAGTGGCCATCGAGCATGGCGTCCAGAAGCTGACTGCGCTGGCGGCGGTATTTGGCGGGCACGGGTTTGCCGGAAATCTCCGCCAGGCGCTGCAAAAAGCGGTCGTTGCAGGCCAGCCCGGTGAGGCGGTCAAAAATTTCCAGCGGCGTGCCCGCAATGTCACGCAGCGCTTCGGCACCTTCGCGGGTCTGTTCGCCCACGCCCAGCGTGATGCACGAAGCGCCCGCCGCACGGATCTGCGCCAGCGTCGTGCCGCCCAGCGTGGTGCCGCGCCAGTCGGGCGGAATGTGGCCGTCCAGCGAACCCGACACGTCGGGCAGCACGATGACGGACAGGCCAAACGCCTCGATGATTTCACGCAACTCGTCAATGTCGCCGGGCGAGAGGTGGCTGCCGGGCAGCAGCGTGATTTGGTCTTTTTTCACCGGCAGCGGTTTGACCAGCGTCTTGACGATGGCGGTGATGGCGTGTTTAAAACCGTCTTCAAAGCCGCCCACATAGTCGGGCGTGGAGACATAAACGATTTCCGT
>CAIYKK010000108.1 GCA_903926695.1 uncultured Burkholderiales bacterium | reverse complement strand
ACACCAGCGCCCGGTAAGCGGCCATGCTGGCCTGCGAGAGTTCCGCCGCCGCCTGCAAAAAGGCTGTGGTGGCGGGTTTGGTGGGCTGCAAGAGCGTGGCTTCCAGCGTGGCGGCGACCAGCGTTTCGAGGTTGCGCCGGCCAATTTCGGGGTTGGCGTATTTCGAGCCGATGACTTCGCCCTGTTCGGTCAGGCGGATCTGGCCGCGCACGGTGCCGGGCGGCTGGGCCAAAATCGCCTGGTAGCTCGGGCCGCCGCCGCGCCCGACGGTGCCGCCCCGGCCATGAAACATGCGCAGCGTGATGCCGTGCGAACGCGCCAGTTGGTCAAACAGCTCGACCAGCGCCAGCTCCGCGCCATACAGCTCCCAGTTGCTGGTGAAAATGCCGCCGTCTTTGTTGCTGTCGCTGTAGCCCAGCATGATGTCTTGCTCGCCGCCGCTGCGCTGCACCAGCGCGGCCACGCCGGGCAGGGCGTAGAACTCGCGCATGATGGGCGCGGCGTTGCGCAGGTCTTCAATCGTTTCAAACAGCGGCACGACGATCAAATCGCACCGCGCCGCGCTGGTGGCGGGCTGCGGGTCTTCGAGCAGGCCGTGCATCAGGCCGGTTTCTTTTTGCAGCAGCAGCACTTCCAGTAAATCGCTGACGGTTTCGGTGTGGCTGATGATGTAGTGGCGAATCGCTTCGCGGCCATAGCGGGCTAAGGCGGTGCGGGCGGCTTCAAAAATCGCCAGTTCGCCCTGCGCCAGCGGCGAGTACGTCGCGCCCAGCACGCGCAATGGCCGCGCGTCGTTGAGCATCTTGAGCAGCAGGGCGCGTTTGGCCATTTCGTCCAGCGCGCTGTAGGCCGGTTCGATGCGCGCCGTGGCCAGCAACTCGGCCACCACGGCTTCGTGCTGGTCCGAACTCTGGCGCAAATCGACCGTGGCCAGATGAAAACCGAACACCTCGACGGCGCGAATCAGCGGATGCAGCCGCTCGGCGGTCAGCGCCTGGCCGTGGTGAACCTGCAGCGACTGCTCCAGCGTGCGCAGGTCGGCCAGAAATTCCTCGGATTTTGCATACCGGTTTTGCGGCGCGACGGCGTGGCGCGCTGCTTCGCCGCCGGTCAATTCTTTCAGCGTGGCGGCGAGTCGGGCATACACGCCGGTCAGGGCGCGGCGGTACGGCTCGTCCTTGCGGTGCTCGCTGGTGTCGGGCGAACTGGCTGCCAGCGCCTGCATTTCAGGGCTGCAATCGACCAGAATCGCCGACATCGACAGCTCGCTGCCGAGCAAATGCACTTCCGTCAAATAGTGGCGCAGCGCCACATCGGCCTGACGGCTCAGCGCGTAATTCAGCGTTTCGGCGCTCACGTTGGGGTTGCCGTCGCGGTCGCCGCCAATCCACTGGCCCATGCGCAAAAAGCTGTGAACCGGCAAATCGCCCAGCTCGCGCTCCAGATTGGCGTAGAGCTTGGGGATTTCGCGCAGAAAGGTCGCTTCGTAATAACTCATGGAGTTTTCGATCTCGTCGGCCACGGTCAGCTTGCTGTAGCGCAGCAGCCGGGTTTGCCACAGCTGCATCACGCGGGCGCGCAATTGCGCTTCGTTAGCGGCGAGTTCGCGCGGCGTGAGCGCGTCTTTGGCGCTGCTCACGGCCAGCGCCGCTGCCTTGATGCCGTCGCGGGCGGTGAGCAGTTGGGCAATGCCGCGCTCGGCGTCCAGAATGCTTTTGCGCTGCACTTCGGTCGGGTGCGCCGTCAGCACCGGCGAGACAAAACTGCGCGCCAGCGTGTCGGCAATGGTTTGCGGCGCAATGCCCGCCCAGCGCAGCCGCGCCAGAGCGACTTCAATGCTGCCTTCCTGCGTGTCGCCCGCGCGCTCGTGAATGATGCGGCGGCGGATGTGGTGCCGGTCTTCGGCCAGATTGGCCAAGTGTGAAAAATAGGTGAAGGCGCGAATCACGCTGACGGTCTGGTCGCCGCTCAGGCCTTTGAGCAGCGTTTTGAGCGCCTTGTCGGCTTCTTCGTCCGCGTCGCGCCGGAACGCCACTGAGAGCTGGCGCACCTGCTCGATCAGCTCGTAAGCGGCCACGCCTTCCTGATCCCGGATCACGTCGCCCAGAATGCGCCCGAGCAGGCGGATGTCTTCGACCAGCGGGCGCTCGTTGCTGCGCACGCGCCCGGTGGCCGGTTTGTCCAGCGGCTGGGTTTTTGGGCGCGGTGTGGGCGTGCTGGTGGCCGGGGCGTCGTCGCTGAGGGTGTCGGGGACTTTTTTCGTGCGCGGGGAGGTAAGCATCTGGAGCCTTTGTGCTGAAGCGCCCATGCTAGCATTCAAGCCCTCTTTAGATTACCGACAGGTTACCAGTGGCCGCAGTCCTCCCAACTTCTTTTTCTCCCCTCAAAGTGGTGATTGCCACCCGTGAAAGCCGCCTGGCGATGTGGCAGGCCGAGCATGTCAAGGCGCTGCTTGAAACGCGCCTGGGCTGGCAGGTCGAACTGCTGGGCATGACGACGCAGGGCGACCAGATTCTGGACCGCTCGCTGAGCAAGGTCGGCGGCAAAGGCTTGTTTGTCAAGGAGCTTGAAGTCGCCTTGACAGAAGGCCGCGCCGACTTGGCCGTGCATTCGCTCAAAGACGTACCGATGGACCTGCCCGAAGGTTTTTCGCTGGCCTGCGTGCTGGAGCGCGAAGACCCGCGTGACGCGTTTGTCTCGAATCAATTCGCCTCGCTGGCCGAGCTGCCGCAGGGCGCGGTGGTCGGCACCTCCAGCCTGCGCCGTCTGGTGCTGCTCAAGGCGCTGCGGCCCGATTTGACGATCCAGCCGCTGCGCGGCAATCTGGACACGCGCCTGCGCAAGCTCGACGAAGGGCAGTACGCGGCCATCGTGCTGGCTGCGGCCGGTTTGAAGCGCCTCGGTCTTGAAGCGCGCATCCGCCACACGTTTGAGCCTGCCGATATGTTGCCAGCCGCCGGGCAGGGCGCTTTGGGCATTGAAGTGCGCAGTGACCGCGCCGATTTGCTGGAAGCGCTGGCGACGCTGGCGCACCAGCCGACCTGGCTGGCCGTGACCGCAGAGCGCACCGTTTCGCGGGCGATGGGCGGGAGCTGCTCGATGCCGCTGGCCGCGTTTGTCACGGGCATGACACCTGCGGCGGACGATAGCAGCGCGACGGAATACGGCGGCACGGCGGAAGATGACAGCGCGACAGAAGGCGACGGCACGGCGGAATACGGCGGCGCGACGGTGCAGCTCAACGCCGCCTGGGGCGACCCGGCCACGGCGGAGGCTGGTTCAGACGTGCCGCCCGCGCCGCTGGTGCAGGTGCGGCAATCGGCGCTGGTGCGCAATTTCGCCGAGGCCGAGGCGCTGGGCGAAGCTGTGGCCGCTCAACTGCGCGCTGGCGGTGCCGTCTGGGCGGCCAACGCTCCGGCGGCTTAAGTGCCACGTCAAGAGGCTGGCGCGCCCCCTTTGGACAGCCAGCCGCCGCGATTGACGCATGAAGCGCATGAGGCGCACGAGGCGCACGATGCTGCGTCCGCACCGGCGGCTGTGCGCCCGGCGCTCAAGCCCGCGCTGCGTGTCATCGTCACCCGGCCCGAGTCTGATGCCGCCCATTGGGTACGCCAATTGCAGCAAGAAGGTTTTGACGCCGAGGCGCTTCCGCTGATTGAGATCGGACCCGTCTCTGGTGCCGCCAGCCAACAGGCGCTGCGCCAAGCTTGGGAAACCTTGCCCGGCTACGCGGCTTGTTTGTTTGTCAGCGGTCACGCAGTGGCGCATTTTTTCAACGCGAATCCGGCGCTGGTCAGGGCCAATCCGGCGCAGGCGCAGGCTGCAGCAGCGCAAGCAGGCGCTGGCGTTGCGGCGCATCCGCCGCTGGCGCAAGCCGGGTCAGTGCTGGCCCTGCCGCCCGGTCTGCGTTGTCTGGCGCCGGGGCCGGGCACGGTCGCCGCGCTGCGGGCCGCTGGCGTTGCAGACGCGCAAATCGACGCGCCTGCGCCGGACGCCACTCAGTTCGATTCCGAAGCGCTGTGGCAGGTGATCGGCCAGCGCGATTGGCGCGGGCGGCGTGTGCTGGTCGTGCGCGGTCACAGTGCGGGCGCACAGGGCGCACAGGGCGCGCAGGGCGCCTCATCGGGCCGCGACTGGATTGCGCGCCAGTGGCACGACGCCGGGGCGCAGGTTGATTTTGTCGGCGTCTATCAGCGCCAGGCGCCATTGCTGGACGCGGCGCAGTTGCAGCGCGTGCGCGCCGCGAGCCGCGACGGTTCGGTCTGGCTGTTCAGTAGCTCCGAAGCGCTGGCCAATTTGCTCGGGCTGGCGGGGCTGGAAGGCGTGGACTGGCGCGGCGCACGCGCCATCGCCACCCATCCCCGGATTGAAGCGGCGGTGCGGGCGGCGGGCTGGGGTGTTGTTGCGCCGTCACGTCCGGCCCTT
>CAIYKK010000107.1 GCA_903926695.1 uncultured Burkholderiales bacterium | reverse complement strand
GGCTGCGCTGATGCTGCCCTTCAGTTAGCGCTGGAGGCGGCGGGCACCGCAGGCTGAAGCACGGCGGGCTGCGCGTTGGCGCCGGACGACTGCAGGCGCGCCAACTCCTGCTCGCTGATGATGTCAAAAACCCGGACCACTTTTTTCACGCCCGAGGTGCTGCGCACGACTTCGGCGGCACGATCCGACTCGCGCTGGGTCACGCGCCCCATCAGGTAGGTCGTACTGCGCTCGGTCACCACTTTGAAGGCGCTGGACTGCAGGTCTTTGGTGTCGAGCAGCGCGGCCTTGACCCGGCCCGTGATCAGCGTATCGGCAGAGCGCTCCAGCAGCGACGGGCTGTTGATGACAGCCAGATCATTGACCACGGCGTTGACATTTTCCACAGCATCGACCAGCTCTTCGACCCGCTGGCGGTCCTGCAGATTGGGCACTTCGCCCGTCAGCAGTACCTTGCGGTTGTAGCTGGTCACATTCACCCGCACGCGGGTGCCGAAGTTGTTGTGAATCTGATTGCTCACCCTGAGTTCGATGGCTTCGTCGTCGAGCTGGGCGCCCGAAGTGCGGCGGTCAGTCGCGACGATGGCGCCGCCCAGCATCGCCCCGCCCACCAGCAGCGGCCCCACACAGGCAGGCAGCGAACTGCACAGCAACACAGCCGCGCCCAGCGCGCAGGCCAAACGGTTCATTCCAGCTTTCATGAAGACTCCTGATCGCCAAGTAACTGGGTATCCACGCCCGCACAAATACAGTGGATGACAAGAAGATGCACTTCCTGCACGCGTGAGGTGCGCTCGTGCGGCACGCAGATATGCACATCGGTTTCGCGCAGCGCCTGCCCTGTCTTGCCGCCGCCCCGGCCCGTTAGCGCGACGACGGTCATGTCGCGCTCATGCGCCGCTTCGATGGCCGCCAGCACGTTGGCCGAGTTGCCGCTGGTGCTGATGGCCAGCAACACGTCGCCCGCGCTGCCCAGCGCCCGCACCTGCTTGGAAAAGATCACGCTGAAGTCGTAGTCGTTGGCGATGGCGGTAATGATGGAGCTGTCGGTGGTCAGCGCAATGGCACCGAGTTCGGGGCGCTCGCGCTCGTAGCGGCCGACAAATTCGGCGGCGAAATGCTGCGCGTCCGCCGCCGATCCGCCGTTGCCGCAGGCCAGCACCTTACCGCCGCTGGTGACGCTGGCCAAAATGGCGTTGACCGCTGCCGCGATGGGCGCGGACAGAACCTGCGCAGCCTGGTATTTGAGGTCGGCGCTGTCGATGAACTGCTGTTCAATTTGTTGTTCAAGCATGGTGCCGATGATACCGGGTGAGTTTGAAAAAAGCATCCGTCAACGCCGAGAGCGGGCCGCTGGGCAAGGTGTGCTTACAAATTCCCGCATCAAGAAGCATCAAAGGCCGCCTGCAGCCATTCGATGCGGGCACCGCACTCTTCAAGCGCTGCGCCGCTTGGCAGCTTGCCGTGAATCAGCAGCGCGTCAAAGCGGCACGGCGGCGGGCTGGCCAGGCGCATCAGGTAGTGGCGCGCCGCAAAAATGATGCGTCGCTGCTTGGTCGCCGTGATGCTGGCACCCGCGCCGCCGTGCGATGCGCTGGCACGCTGGCGCACCTCGACAAACACCAGCGTGCCGTCGGGGGCGCGCATGATCAAGTCGATCTCGCCGCCGCCGCGCCCCGGCGTGCGGTAGTTGGCCTGGAGCAGCCGCAAGCCGCGCTGGCGCAGATAGGCCAGCGCAAGGGCTTCGGCGGCATCGCCCTTCGACTTGGTGGTAACCTGCTTCGTTAAGCTGGGCGCGGCAGCCGCTGCGCCTTTGGCAACCATTTTTACAACATCCGTCTCAACGCCCTGCGGCGGCGGGGCAAGCTGTTTTCTGGACAACGACATTGAACGCCTCTTTTGACCTGGCACTGGATGCGGCACGCGCCGCCGCCGGCATGCAAACTTACCCCGAAGCCACGCTGTATGTGGTGGCCACGCCCATCGGCAACCTGGCCGACATCAGCCTGCGCGCACTCTACGTGCTGCAGCGGGTGGACGCCATCGCCTGCGAGGACAAGCGCCACACCCAGCCGCTGCTGCGCCAGTATGGCATTGAAAAACCCCTGCTCGCCGTGCATCAGCACAACGAGGCCGAAGCCGCCCAACTGGTGGTGGAGCGACTCCAGCGCGGCGAACGCGTGGCCTATGTCAGCGACGCGGGCACGCCCGCCGTGAGCGACCCCGGCGCGCGTCTGGTGGCCGCCGTGCGCGCCGCTGGCCTGAAAATCATGCCGCTGCCCGGTGCCAGCAGCGTCACCACGGTGCTCAGCGCCGCTGGCGTGACGCGGGCCGAAGGCAGCAGCGAGAGCGGCACCAGCTTTGTTTTTGCCGGTTTTCTGCCCAGCAAGGCCGCCGAGCGCGACGCGGCCATTGCCGGGCTGCAGCGCGACACCCGCGCCATCGTGATTCTGGAAGCGCCGCACCGCATTGAAGCGCTGGCCCGCGCAATGGCCGTGCTGCAAGGCCGCCCCATCACCGTCGGGCGCGAATTGACCAAGCAGTTTGAAGAAATCGCCACCATGCCCGCGCAGGATTTTGCCGCCTGGCTGGACGCCGGGCCGCAGCGCACGCGGGGCGAATTTGCGCTGGTGCTGCACGCCGCCAGCGCGTTTGAAGGCCCGGACGACAGCCTGCGCGTGCTCAAACTGCTGCTGGCCGAGCTGCCGCTGAAAACCGCCGTCAAGCTCGCCGCCGACATCACCGGCGCGCCGCGCAACGAACTCTACGACACCGCCCTTCAGCTGAAAAACGCATGAATCCGAACGCCAGCGAACTCTGGCGCGGCCCGCGCTGGGCACTGGCGGCGATGCTGGCCGTACTCAGCATGCTCGGGCCGTTTTCGATTGACACTTACATTCCGGCCTTTGCGGGCATGGCCCAGTCGCTGGGCGCGACGCCGGTGCAGATGCAGCAAACGCTGTCGGCTTATCTGTTCGGTTTTGCCTTCATGAACCTGTTTCATGGCGCGCTGTCCGACAGCTTTGGCCGCCGTCCGGTGGTGCTGTGGGGTATTGCGATGTTCACGCTGGCCTCGGCGGGCTGCGCGCTGTCGCAAAGCATTGGCCAGCTGGTGTTTTTCAGGGCGATGCAGGGTTTGTCGGCAGGCGTGGGCAGCGTGGTGGCGCGGGCGGTGATCCGCGACATGTTCCCGCCCGCGCAGGCGCAGCAGGTGATGAGCCAGGTCACGATTTATTTTGGCCTCGCGCCCGCCTTGGCACCGATTGTGGGCGGCTGGCTGTTTGTGCATCTGGGCTGGCACAGCATTTTCTGGTTTTTGACCGCTGTGGGCGTGGCGCTGTGGATGAACAACTACCGGCTGCTGCCCGAAACGCTGCAGCACGAGGCGCGCCAGCCGTTTGAAGTGCGTCACCTGCTGCGCGGCTACTGGCAGTTGGGTTCAAGCCCGCGCTTTTTGCTGCTGGCGCTAGCCAGCGGCGTGCCGTTCAACGGCATGTTTTTGTATGTGCTGTCGGCCCCGGCGTTTCTGGGCGAGCATTTGGGCTTGGCACCAACGCAGTTTTTCTGGTTTTTCATGCTGACCATCTCGGGGATTATGTCGGGCGCGTGGTTG
>CAIYKK010000106.1 GCA_903926695.1 uncultured Burkholderiales bacterium | reverse complement strand
TGGCAGCGTGACCGGCTGCAGCCTCACCATGTCCGCACGCACGGCAACCCTTTCGGCGGGCGGCATCACTCGGGCGCAGGTTGAGACCTACAGCGTGCGTAAAAAGACCCAGACCGCTTTCAGCGCCACCACAGAGTTTTATGTGCCGCGCGGGCGCTATGACGTGCGCGTCAAGCGTACAAACGAGTTCACCGGCGGCAACCAGACTTACGACGATTGCGTTTGGCAGTCCCTGACCGGATTCAGCAACAACGCGCCCATCGTGCCGCCCAAGCCTATGGCCATGACGGCGCTGCGCATCAAGGCCACCAACCAGCTCAATGGCAGCGTGTCCGGCATCAGCGGCACCGTGCAGTCCATCTGCAAAGACTGGGACAGCGCCAGCGGCACCTGGATCATTCGCCCGACGCGCAACCCTGCGAGCTTGCTACGCCACGTCCTGCAGCACCCGGCCAACGCCCAGCGCATCCCCGACAGCATGCTGGACCTGCCCGCGCTGCAGAGCTGGCACGACTACTGCCGCACCAACAAATTCATGTTCGACGCCGTGCTGAGCCAGCAAAAGAGTCTGCTCGATGTGCTTCGCGACGTGGCGGCCGCCGGGCGCGCATCACCGGCCATCCGCGACGGCCTGCGCACGGTGCTGGTGGACCGCCCGCGCACCACGGCAGCGCAGTTTTTTACCGCGCACAATTCCTGGGGGTTTGAAGGCGCTCGCGCATTGCCCGTGATGCCTCATGCCTTCAGGGTGTCATTCAACAATTCGGAGCGCGGCTACCAGCCCGACGAAATGCTCGTCTATAACGACGGCTACAGCGCCTCCAACGCCACACTTTTTGAGGCGCTGACCTTGCCCGGCGTGACCACCACGGCCGCAGTGTTCAAACACGCCCGCTTCCACCTTGCACAGTTGCGGCTACGGCCCGAAACGTACACGCTCAACGCGGACATCGAACATTTAGTCTGCACACGCGGCGACCTGGTGCGCGTCACGCACGACGTGCCGATGTGGGGTCTGGGGTCGGGACGCATCCGCGAGCGCGTCAGCAGTACCGTGCTGGCGCTCGATGAGGCCGTGCCGATGGATGCGGGCGTGCAATACACGATCAGAATCCGGCTTGCGGACGGCTCCAGCATCACGCGCACCATCGCAGCCGCCGCGCTCGACGGGCGCTACAGCCAGATCACCCTGACCTCCGGCGTGAGCGTGTACGAGGCGGCGCCCGGCAACCTGTTTTTGGCGGGCAGCCTCGCCAGCGAATCGGTCGAGCTGGTCGTCAACACGATTGAGCCGGGCGACAACATGACGGCCCGCATCACCCTGAGCGACTACGCCCCGTCGATTTACGCCAGCGACACCGAAGTGATCCCCGTCTTTGACAGCCGCATTACCCGCCCGCCGGTGCTGCTGCAGGCGATGGTCACAGGGGTGCCGACCATCCGTGCCATCGTCTCGGATGAGCGGGTGATGCGCAGGATAGCGCCGGGCAAATACATCTACGCGATGCGCGTCAGCTTCACCGGCCCGCAGTCGCTGCCCCATCGGGTCACGCACGTCGAAGGCCAGATTGATTTTGTCGAGGACAACACGCTGGACTGGCTGAACGCCAGCCTGACCCTCATCAAGGCGGGGAGCGTCATGTTCGAGGGCGTGCAGGCGGGCGGCGCTTACCGCCTGCGGCTGCGCTACGTGGATGATCAAGGCCGCACCGGCCCCTGGACGCCAATCCAGACCCACACCGTCGTGGGCAAAAGCAACCCGCCCGCCACGCCAACGGGATTGACGCTGGTTCAGGAGGGCACACGCCTGCGCCTGGACTGGGCAGAAAATGAAGAAGCCGACATTGAATCCTACGAAGTGCGCACCAGCGACAGCGGCTGGGGCAGCGCCGGGTTTGTGTTCCGGGGACAGGCTTCGAGCTGCGTGGTGATTCCGGCGACCGCAGGCACGGCGCGGACGTGGTACGTCAAGGCCATTGACGGCGGACAGCTTTACAGCGCAGCGCCTGCGCTGATTGGGTACACCGTTGCAGCGCCAGCCGCACCGGCATCGGCAGCCCAGACGATCACCAAGGTGGCAGCGGGGTTGGTCACGCTGTCTTTGGACTGGCCTGAGTCGATTGTCCCGGCCAGTGGCTTTCCGGTGGCGGGATATGAGCTGCGCACCAGCAATTCCGGGTGGGGCACGGCGGGTTATAAATTCAGGGGGGCCACGTCCCTCTGCACGCTGGCCGGAATCCCCGCTCCGACTGCCACGACTTTTTATCTGAAGTCTTTTGACGTGGTGGGCAACTACAGCCTATCGGCGCTGACGGTCGTGCATGACGTGACCGCGCCGGTCAGCATGGCCACGGCCACGTTGACGCTGGCGCGCGCTCGCGCCACGCTGACCATGACGCTGTCCGCCCTGCCCGCCAAGCCCGCCGATTTCGACTGATGTTCCTTTTGGACACCAACGTAATTTCCGA
>CAIYKK010000105.1 GCA_903926695.1 uncultured Burkholderiales bacterium | reverse complement strand
CCCAGGCGCTGCGCGTGGGCCAGGTCACCGGGCCGGTGCGCAGTGGTGCCGGTTTTCACATTCTCAAGCTGCTGGAAAAAAGACAAGCCAGCCTCGATGCAGTCGTCACCCAGACCCACGCGCGCCACATCCTGCTGCGCCCCACGCCTCAGCTCACGGAAGCGGCGGCCATCGAAAAGCTCGCCAGTTTCAAAAATCGCATCCTCGCCGGTCAGGCCGACTTTGCCGATCTGGCCCGCGACAACAGCCAGGACGGCTCGGCCAAAGAAGGTGGCGATCTGGGCTGGGCCAATCCCGGCATGTTTGTGCCCGAGTTTGACAAGGCCATGAACGCGCTCGGCCCGAACCAGATTTCTGAGCCGCTGGTCTCGCGCTTTGGCGTGCATCTGGTGCAGGTGCTTCAGCGCCGCCAAGCCGCCCTGTCGCCACGCGAGCAGCGCGACATGGTGCGCGAAATGCTGCGCGAGAAAAAGCAGGCCGATGCCTACGCCCTGTGGGTGCAGGAACTGCGGGGCCGTGCCTACGTGGAAATGCGGGAAGCACCCCAGTGAAACATATTCCCCGCAAGCGTTTTGGCCAGCATTTTCTGACCGACCGGCTCATCATTCAGGCCATCGTCGATGCCATTGGCCCGCAGCCGGGCCAGCCTATGGTCGAAATCGGCCCCGGCCTGGCCGCGCTGACGCAGCCGCTGGTCGAGCGTCTGGGCCACCTGACGGTGATCGAGTTGGACCGCGATCTGGCCAGGCAGTTGCGCGGCCACCCGCGCCTGAGCGTGGTCGAGTCGGATGTGTTGCGCGTTGATTTCCGCCAGCTGGCCGAGCAGGTGCGAGCAGAAGGTGCGGCGCGTGCGTTGCATCCTTCCAGCGCCCCGGCCCCTGCTGCGGATTCTCCGGCGGGCAGCGCGGTCCACGAGGGCGATGGCGCTGCGGCGCGCAAGCTGCGTGTCGTCGGCAACCTGCCGTACAACATTTCGACGCCGATCCTGTTTCACCTGCTGGACGCGGTCGATGTGATTGAAGACCAGCATTTCATGCTGCAAAAAGAAGTCATTGACCGCATGGTGGCCAGCCCTTCGACCGGCGACTACGGCCGCCTGAGCGTGATGCTGCAGTGGCGCTACGCGATGGAAAACGTGCTGTTTGTGCCGCCGCAGAGTTTTGACCCGCCGCCGCGTGTGGACAGCGCCATCGTGCGCATGGTGCCGCGTGCCGAGCCAGCCGTGCTGGATGTAAATCTGCTCAGCGAGCTGGTGCGCGTGGCTTTCAGCCAGCGGCGGAAATTGCTGCGCCACACGCTCGGCCAGTGGCTGGAGCAAAAAGGATTTGCGGGCGAGTTTGAGGTCAAGCGCCGTGCCGAAGAAGTGCCGGTGGCCGAATACCTGGCGCTGGCGCAGCAGGTCGGGGCGATGGCGCCTGTTTCAGCACCGGCTCCGCTGCCATCGTTTTGAGCGCCTGCCGTTTTGCGCCCCGCCAGCGGCGGCAGTTGCATCGGCTGACATGAAAAAAGCCCGCCATTGGCGGGCTTTTTTACGCGAAACTGAAACCGTCGTCTCAAGCCGTCGTGAGCCAGTAGCTCGCGTTGAATGGACTGCTCATGCGCAGCGCCAGCGGCGACACGTCAAGCAGTTTGTCGGTAGGCATCGGCTCTTCGCCGTCTGCGCCTGCCTTCTGAGCCTCTTTCGCCCGATCCCCTTGGCCAATGTCTGGGGAGCGGGCTACAGAAAAGAATAGAAGCACCGGAACGGTATCTTGCGATCGCCCCAGTAGTCAGCCGCGTCGCGGAAGATGTCGAGCAGCTGCTCGCGCGCTTCCTTGTCGAACTTGGCGTGCGCCGGAATCTGCTCCAGCACGACGATGAAGCCGGGCTGCGGGCCGGATTTGTGAACCATGTCCGTCATGCAGTCGTAGAGGGCGTCAAAGTTCTTGCCGAAGTGCGCCGGAAAGGTGTACTGGGCGGCAATCATGTCCAGAATGTCTTGTTTGCTCTGGGCGGCGCTCAGGTTGGCGTACAGGAAATGCTGGCCGAGCCGGGTGGCTGCGTCCTGCAATTCGGGCACGCGAAAGGCGCGTATGGACTGCACAATGTTGGGCCTGATGCCCTTCAATGGCATTTCGTCGTCCTTACGAAGGGGTGTTTCCATCTCCGCTTCTCTTTCTCTTGAATCAAAAAATCAAAATAACGGCCACAGTCCCGGTCAGGGGACGATTCTGCGAAAACTCGCATAGTGGTCGTCGGTGTAAAAACAGTCATCAGGTACGGCAGGCTCCAAGCCTCCGCACACAATGCGCCGGGCGCCCCGGCTGCGCTCTCCGGGGGTGCGAACGGTGTATTCGCGGTAGTAGCCCCTGGCACTGGCAGGAAGAATGCGCTCCCGGTTGCCAAAGACAACGCCATCCTTGTCATGCCGGAACGGGCCACCTTGGTGAATCAGCGCCAGCATGCTGCGCCCCTCGGGCGGCAATTGCGCGGTGGCAATCGTGGCTAACTGAGCCGATGCCAGCGGACTTCTAGCCTGCACCGTGTCGGGATTTAAGCCCAGCAGGCCGACCGACAAAGCCACCAGCACCGTCGCGCCAGTCTTGTAACAGCGCCCCCAGCCATTGCTCAGCATGAAAAATACCTTTCTTGAACCCCGGTTAAATCGACGCATCCGCCGGGTTAACCCTAAAATTTCAAGAGGGCTAGTTTGCCGCATGTAAGTAAAAAACGCAAGTGCCTGCTGAAAATACAGGCAAGAAAGCCGGCCCGCCCACCCCGTTGAGGGGGCTGGCGGCCGGCTTTTTCAGCGGGGCGCTTTAGCGTGCGGCGTTGGCGTCGGCGACCGTCAGCGCGGTCATGTTGACGATGCGGCGCACCGTGGCCGTCGGCGTGAGGATGTGCATCGGCTTGTTCGCGCCCAGCAGCACGGGGCCGATGGCGATGTTCCCGCCAGCGGCCGTCTTGAGCAGGTTGTACGAAATATTGGCCGCGTCAATGTTCGGGCAGACGAGCAAATTGGCCTCGCCCGTCAGCGTGCTGTTCGGCATCAGAAAAGCGCGTGCCTCGGCGTCGAGCGCCACGTCGCCGTGCATTTCGCCATCGACTTCGAGCCAGGGCGCTTTGTCGCGCAGCAGCTCCAGCGTGCGGCGCATTTTGAGCGCGCTCGGCTGGTTCGACGAGCCAAAGTTCGAGTGCGACAGCAGCGCCACGCGCGGCTTGAGGCCAAAACGCATCATTTCTTCGGCGGCCATCGTGGTGATTTCAGCCAGCTGCTCGGCGGTCGGGTCGTAGTTGACGTGCGTGTCGAGCATAAAAATCTGCCGCCCCGGCAGCATCAGCCCGTTCATGCAGGCGTAGGTGTTGACGCCTTCGCGCTTGCCGATGACTTGATCGAGGTAATCCAGGTGGTGCGCCGTGGTGCCCCAGGTGCCGCAGATCAGGCCATCGACATCGCCCTTGTGCAGCAGCATGCCGCCGATCAGCGTCAGGCGGCGGCGCATTTCGATTTTGGCCATCTGCACCGTCACGCCACGGCGTTCGGCCATGCGGTGGTAGGTTTGCCAAAAGTCGTGGTAACGGTGGTCCTGCTCGACGTTGACCACGTCGTAATCCAGCTCTTCTTTCAGGCGCAGGCCGAATTTTTCGATGCGCTGGGCGATGATGGCCGGGCGGCCAATCAGCGTCGGGCGCGCCAGACCTTCATCGACGACGATCTGGCAGGCGCGCAGCACGCGCTCTTCTTCGCCCTCGGCGTAGGCCACGCGCTTGTGTTTGGTGGCGGCCTTGGCGGCGGTGAAAATCGGCTTCATCAGCGTGCCGGAGGCATAGACAAAACTCTCCAGCTGGTCGCGGTAGTGGTCCATGTCCTTGATCGGGCGCAGGGCCACGCCGCTGTCCGCCGCCGCTTGCGCCACGGCGGGCGCAATTTTCATCATCAGGCGCGGGTCGAACGGCTTGGGAATCAGGTATTCCGGCCCGAACGACAGCTTTTCGCCGACATAAGCGGCGGCCACCACTTCGCTCTGCTCGGCCTGCGCCAGATCGGCAATGGCGTGAACGGCGGCGATTTCCATTTCAATCGTGATGGTCGAAGCGCCCGCGTCCAGCGCGCCCCGGAAAATGTACGGAAAACACAGAACGTTGTTGACCTGATTCGGGTAGTCGCTGCGGCCAGTGGCAATGATGGCGTCGTCGCGCACCGATTTCACATCTTCGGGCAGGATTTCCGGGTTCGGATTG
>CAIYKK010000104.1 GCA_903926695.1 uncultured Burkholderiales bacterium | reverse complement strand
GCATGGCCTTCGTTGATCAGCACCGCGATGATCTGGTGAACGAAAAAACCGTCTGGGAAGACGTGTCCGGCGGGCTGGATATTTTGAACGTCGGCAAATTCCAGATGCCCAGCCGCGCTTATTGCGGGCGTTTTAACTTCAACGGCGGCGACCAGCAAAAGCGCGTCGGCACCCTGTCCGGCGGCGAGCGCGGGCGGCTGCATCTGGCCAAGACGCTGATTGCGGGCGGCAACGTGCTGATGCTCGATGAGCCATCAAACGACCTGGACGTGGAAACCTTGCGTGCGCTGGAAGATGCGCTGCTCGAATTCGCCGGTTCGGTGATGGTCATCAGCCATGACCGCTGGTTCCTGGATCGTATTGCCACGCACATTCTGGCCGCCGAAGGCGATAGCCAGTGGGTGTTTTTTGACGGCAATTACCAAGAGTACGAAGCCGACAAGAAGCGCCGTCTGGGCGAAGAGGGCGCCAAGCCCAAGCGCATGCGCTTCAAGGCTTTGAAGTAAAGGAGGGGTGCGCATGACCGATGAAGAAGTCCTGAAACAGACCCGCCACTGGCTTGAAAAAGCCGTGATCGGGCTGAACCTGTGCCCGTTTGCCAAGGCGGTGTACGTCAAAAATCAGGTTCGTCTGGTGGTGAGCCACGCGCGCCACGCCGACGACCTGCTCGAAGAGCTGGACCGCGAGCTGGAGTTGTTCGTGGCCACGCCGCCCGAGGAGGTGGACACCACGCTGCTGATTCACCCCACGCTGTTTGATGATTTCCTCGATTTCAACGATTTTCTGGAAGTCGCCGAGGGCGTGGTTGATGAGCACGAGCTCGAAGGCATTGTGCAACTGGCCAGCTTTCACCCCAAGTTCCAGTTCGACGGCACCGAGCCGGACGACATCGGCAACTACACCAACCGTGCGCCGTTTGCCATGCTGCATCTGCTGCGCGAGGCGAGCATTGACCGCGCCGTGGAAGCGTTTCCACAGGCCGAGGCGATTTTTGAAGAAAATATCAAGACGCTGGAATCGCTTGGCCATGCGGGCTGGACGGCGCTGGTGACGCCCCCGGTTTAAACCGGAAAAGTTCAAGTCACTGGCGCAAGGCCAGTTGCACACATTCTTCTGTCTGAAGGGACGGATGTGCGTCACCGTTTCCCAGCACAAGCGGGCTGGAAAGCGAGCCAGCCAATGCCCGGCGCTGCGCATCAACAGCCTTCAAACGCCGCATCCGAAGAGGTCGTATCCGTAACACTTTTTTGTTAGTGAATGTTATAGATTGTGAGAATGATGTCGTTTCCTTTGTTTTAGCACTCAAACCCTAGTAGCCTTGCAGGCAGTCTTTTGTGCATTTTTCATTCGACTGTTTTGGGGCATTTTTTGCACCCGCTTTTTTGAATTTTTGTGTGAAAGCTCTAACAAAATAAACGCCATGACCACTTCATCACAAAAGCCAAGTCCCGCTTACCAGTCCTGCCTTGATGAAGGCGTCAAACAGGCCTCCGAGCTGATTGAGCAATGGTGCGCCAGAATGCTGGACGCTTTGTCTGCGCGCTCCCTCAAGGTTTCTGAGCGCTCGGACAGGCATCCGGTTTACCAGGCAAAAGTGGCCTTGATGAGAAACCGGATGGTGATAGGCCACGATTTTGTGATGCAGCTCAAGCAGGCTGTGGCTGGCGATGCCCTGCTGACATTGGCTAAAAAAACCGATGCGCCTGCGCGCACGCTTTCCACCCTGAGTTTTGATGCGCTGGAGTTGATGGGAGAACGGCAGGTTCAGGAAACGGTAGAGCGCGCCCGCCTGCTGGAAATCGTCACGCTGACCTGCGATGCGGCGCTGTCCGGTTTTTCTGCCCGCCTGAGCCGTCTCCAGGGTTTTCAGATGGTCAAGACGGACAAAAATCCGCTGCGCCCGGACATCGTGGTGCAGGCCCTGCTCAACGTACTGGAGGGGCTGCTCATCAGCCCGGAAGTGCGTTCGTGCTTGCTCAAGGAAGGGGCCAGGATACTGGGCGAGGAGCTGCAATCCCTTTATCTGTCGATGGATGCTTTTCTGGCCCGCCAGGGTGTGACCCCTGCCGCCTACGGCGTGATTTTTGCCCATGAAACCGGTTCTGAAAGAGTCCCTTCCTTTTCCCAGGACCGCCTGCCGCAGCGGATTCCGACGCTCACTCCGATGCAGCATGCGCGCGAGGCGGTGGATGCCGGCAAGCTGGCGGCAAAGCAGGATGAGGCTTTGCTCAAGCAGAAAAAATTACTCACGCTGGACCATCTGCACCATTTGCTGGCGGGCGACTATGAGGCCCTTCAGGGCCGCAATTCCGGTTTTTCGTCTCTTGCGCCTGCTGCTCCGGCTCCGGCTGCGCAGGAGGCGGGTCCGTCGGATTTTTCCCCCACCTTGCCTGCAGCGATGGATGTTTTGGTCGAGCTTGAAGAAAAAAAACCCGGCACGGTGACAGGTGGCAAAGAGCGGCCAGCGCCGTCGCTGCCGGTGGCGCAGTTGCGTGCGCATTTGAAGACGGAGTCCACGAGCCTGGGCCAGTCGCTGGCGGTCGAAGTGGTCGGGCTCATGATCGAGCAGCTCGCCCATGATGAGCGCCTGCTGATGCCGGTCAGGCAGATCATTGCCAATGCCGAGTCTGCATTTTTACGTCTGGCGGTGACGGACACCCGCTTTTTCAGCAACACAGACCATCCCGCACGCAAGCTGCTTGACGTCATCACCAGCACCAGCCTGGGGTACGCGAGCGAGGAAGCGCCAGGTTTTACCAGGTTCATGCAGAACCTGCAGGCGATGGCGCCCATGCTCACCGAGGAGCATGCGGGCGATGCTCAGCATTTCGCCACGCTGCTGCAAGAATTCGAGGGCCGACAGACCCGTAGCACGCCTGAATACCTCCATTCTCAGCGCCTGGCCGTGCAGACGCTGCTGCAGGTCGAGCAGCGCAACCTCTTGGCCGTAAAAATAGCCGGTGAAATCAAGGCACGGGCGGATTTTGTTCCCGAAAACCGCATCGTTGCCGATTTTCTGACTGGTCCCTGGGCGCAGGTTATCGCCAAGGAACAGCTGCTGGCCCGGCAGGCAAAGCCAGTTCCAGCAGCAACCGTGTTCAACCTGACGCTTGATGATCTGCTTTGGAGCCTGAACCTGGAGCAGGTGGCGGGCCAGCGCCAGCGGCTTCTTCAAATGATTCCGGGGCTGCTCAAGTCGCTGCGTGCGGGGCTTGTCTCAATCCACGCTTTACCCGATCAGTTCAAGGACTTGTTTAATGAGCTGATGACCGTCCATCAAGCCGGCCTGCGCACTCAGGCCAGCGCGCCCATCCCGCTGCCTACCGCAGCAACCGCCCGCAAACTCGATCAGCTGTTTGATAAGAACCCCAAGTTCAGCGCTTCCAAACCTTGGCTGGCCCCTGCCGAAGCCCGCAATTCCGGCTTCATGGGGGACTTGGTGAGTTCGGATTCAGACGCGCCGGAGGCGGCTCAGCCTGCGCCCACGCAAGAGGTAAAACTGCCGCAGGGCGCCTGGGTGGAGATGCTGGTCGATGCGCAATGGCTGCGCGCGCAGCTGACCTGGGTCAGCCCGCTCAACACCTTGTACATGTTCACCAGCGAAGGGGGCCGCAAGCATTCAATGACCGCCCGTGTCCTGCACCATCTGCTAAAACTGGAGTTTGTCAAGGTGGTGAGCGACCAGGGAGTGCTTGAGCGCGCCCTGGACCGGGTGACGCGCACCGCCATGCGCAACAGCGTGGACGGGGACAGCGGCTTTTAAGCGCTGCTGCGCCCCTTGGCGCAGCTTCAAGAAAGTCAGTGGTTTTTGGCGTTTTCGGTCATCAGCTTGTCGGTGTAGGCGATGGCCATTGCGGAGAGCAGGAAGGCGATGTGAATCAGCGTCTGCGAGATCAGCACCTTGTCGCTGTAGTTATCGGCGTTGATGAAGGTCTTGAGCAGGTGAATCGAGCTGATGCCGATGATGGACATGGCCAGCTTGACCTTGAGCACCGACGCATTCACATGGCTGAGCCATTCGGGCTGGTCGGGGTGGCCTTCAAGCTCCATGCGGCTGACAAAGGTTTCATAGCCACCCACGATCACCATGATCAGCAGGTTTGAAATCATGACCACGTCAATCAAGGCCAGTACGACCAGCATGATCACCGTCTCGTTCAGGGTGGTGGTCGGTACGGCGGTTTTGTAGCCGATGCTGGTGATGAGCGCCTGCAGGGCGGTTTGGCTGCCAAAGGCGGCCTCGATCAGGTGGGCCAGTTCGACCAGAAAATGCACCACATAAACGGCTTGGGCTGCAATCAGCCCGAGGTAAAGCGGCAGCTGCAGCCAGCGGCTGGCAAAAATCAGTTTGGGCAGGGGGCGAAGCGGCGAAGTCTTGACGGGGGTAGGTTCGGACATGATGGACATTGGTTGAGCAAGCTGCAAATTGTAGGGGCCTAGCGTGCGATGGCGGTTTGGGCGGGTTTTCCCGGCTTGAACCCGTCAGTGGCCTGTAAGTGCGAGGCCCGAAAGTATCACGCACCCTAATAACCCAAGGAGACACTACGAATGAGCACCCCTGACACTTCCATCCAGTCCACACTGGTTGAAAACCGCGTGTTTCCACCCAGCGCTGCCACCGTTGCAGCAGCCCGCATCTCTGGCATGGAAGGCTACAACGCCCTGTGCGCTGAAGCTGAAAACGATTTTGAAGGCTTCTGGGCCCGGTTGGCACGCGAAAACCTGAGCTGGAAAAAGCCCTTCACGCAAGTGCTGGACGAGTCCAACGCCCCGTTCTACACCTGGTTTGCCGACGGCGAGCTCAACGCCTCCTACAACTGCCTGGACCGCCATCTGGGCACCCCGACAGAAAATAAAAACGCCATCATTTTTGAGAGCGACGACGGTAAGGTCATGCATATCACCTACAAGGAACTGCACGCCAAGGTCAGCCAGTTCGCCAGCGCCCTGAAGGAAATGGGCGTGCAAAAGGGTGACCGCGTGGTCATCTACATGCCGATGACGGTTGAAGGCGTGGTTGCCATGCAGGCCTGCGCCCGCATCGGCGCGACCCACTCGGTGGTGTTCGGCGGCTTCTCGGCCAAGAGCCTGCAAGAGCGCATCCATGACGCTGGCGCCGTGGCTGTCGTCACCGCCAACTTCCAGCTGCGCGGCGGCAAGGAACTGGCCCTGAAGTCCATCGTCGATGAAGCCATCGCGATGG
>CAIYKK010000103.1 GCA_903926695.1 uncultured Burkholderiales bacterium | reverse complement strand
TGAAGGACGAGTTCAGCGTGCCGACCTTCGCCTACCAGGTCAGCGGCGAGTACGCGATGCTCAAGGCCGCCGCCGCCAACGGCTGGCTCGACCACGACGCGGTGATGATGGAAAGCCTGCTGGCCTTCAAACGCGCCGGCGCCGACGGCGTGCTGACCTACTTCGCCATCGAAGCGGCCCGAAAGCTGCGCCAGGCCTGAGTCACACCGCCAGCGCTGCCAGCCCACGCCGACAGCGTCCGGCCCGCCGTTCACCCCAGAAGCCCCAAGCCCGAAGCA
This sequence comes from uncultured Burkholderiales bacterium, assembly GCA_903926695.1. Taxonomy (GTDB): domain Bacteria; phylum Pseudomonadota; class Gammaproteobacteria; order Burkholderiales; family Burkholderiaceae_C; genus Polaromonas. The sequence continues at coordinate 1,406 of CAIYKK010000103.1, read as the reverse complement.
CAAGCAGATTTCACCCCTGCGGAGATTGACCATTTATGCGTGTTTTCACCATCATGACCGGCAGCCAGGGCGTTCTCGAAACGGACAGCCTGCCCACCGAGCTGCCCGCCCAGGGTTTTGTCTGGATCGCCTGCGCCCGGCGCGAGTTTGAAGTCATGCAGGCCGATCTGCAAACCAACCTGCAGCTGCTGTGCGGCACCCAGCTGGTCGATCTGCACATCTCGGACCTGCTCAACAACCAGCTGCCCTCGCATTACGACTACACCTCGCAGTACGACATGCTGGTGTTCCGCCGTCTGGCCGCCGGGCAGAGCGAAACCGACCTGTCGCATCCCGGCGAGCCGCTGCACCAGCCGACCAAACGCAGCGGCCCGCCGGTGCTCAAGCGCATCGACACCAGTCCGGTTGGTTTTGCCGTGTTCGACCGCGTGCTGCTGACGGTCCATCCGGCGGGCTGCGCGGTGCGCGAAGCCTACGCGCTCAAGCTGCTCAACGCCACCTCGCAGGAGTCACGCGCCAACGGCGTCAAGCTGCCCGCCAGTCCCGCCGACCTGATGCTGCGCGTCGTCAACCAGATGGTGGATGGCTATCTGGCGCTGCGCCGCGAACTCACGCGCCAGATGGACCACTGGCAAAGCGAGCTGCTCAAACCCGACAGCCGCTTTACCAACTGGAGTTCGGTGCTCGACGCCCGGCTGGCGCTGCATTACCTCGATGAAATCTGCGAAGACCAGCGCGCCGCCGTCCAAGACTGGATCGACTCGATTGAAACCTGGCCCGACCCCGACACGCCAGCGGCCAAGCGCGAGCGCGACCTGCTCAAGGTGCGCTCGCGGGACGTGCTGGAGCACATCGAGCGCGTCGTCCACCACGTGCGGCGCATGGAGCAAAGCGCTGAAGCCGCCGTGCAAATGCACTTTTCGGCCCAAAGCAACCGCACCAACGACATCATGCGCACGCTGACCGCGCTGACTGCCGTGTTTTTGCCGCTGAACCTGATCACCGGCTTTTTCGGCATGAATTTTGAGTTTTTGCCCATCATCCATTCGGCTAACGGCTTTTGGTGGACATTCAGCCTGATGCTGCTGCTGGTGGTTGTGGTGGTATCGGTGTTCTGGCGCAAGCGCTACCTGGCCAGAACGCGCCATTAAAAGCGCTTTACCCCAGCCGGGCCGCAAAAAAATCCAGCGTGCGTTCACGCGCCACCTGGGCGGCGGCCTCGTTGTAAGCGCTGCGCTGGTCGCAGTTAAAACCGTGGCTAGCCGGATAGACGTGGACTTCCACCTTCGGGTGCGCGTTGCCAAAAGCCTGAATGCCTTCCATCGGAATCCACTGATCCTGATCGCCGAAGTGCGCCAGCACCGGGCATTGCGGCTGGCGGGCAATTTCGGCCTCGGCGGTGATGC
>CAIYKK010000102.1 GCA_903926695.1 uncultured Burkholderiales bacterium | reverse complement strand
TTCTATCAAGCCGCACTTCGGCCATCAATCTGAAAGGCCCACCGCGTGAACTCCCCAGAACAGCCAGCCCGCCAAAGCCGCGCAATGAACGACCACCGTGGCCCAATAGGCCACCCGAAATTCAACCTTGCGCGACTTGTGGCGAAGAATCTGGTGCGCAAACCATGCGCCCGGCCAGCCGCCGAGCACGCTGAGCAGATGCAGCGTGTTTTCCTTGGTGCGCCAGCGGCCCGTTTGCGCGGCGTGCTTGTCCTTCCAGTACGCCAAAAACGTCAGCAGGTTCAGGACAGGCAATGCCGCCAGCGTCAGTTGCGCAAGCCGTCCTGCCCAGACGCCCCAGAGCACCAGCGTGGCCCAGCCCAGCATCAGCAGCACGGCGACCGCCGTCGGTGCCTGGGACGATGGCCTGTCGCCGCGTAAGATTTTTTCCTGTTTGTTCATAAGTCAAAGTGTGAATGGCTGACCAGCGAGTTTAGAGGGCCGGGGAAATTTCGACGCGAACTGACATGCAACAACCGCCGCCTGATTTTTTGCATCAGAGTGTGCCAATCGGTATCGGTTTGGCCGATATTGGTTCAATCTGGAGGGTGCCCGTCTATGCTGGCCTGTAGCCTTGAAGGGGAAGAGAAATCACAGTTAATGATCAGCCGCATGCGGCTGGTGCTGGCCGCGTCCGTGTTGCTGGCGGTATTTATCGACCCGGCGGGACTGAGCGGCAGTCATTATTTTACCTGGCTCGTGCTTTTTGGTTATCTGGTTCACAGCTGCGTGGTGTATGCCTTTTCGCTGCTGACTGATTTTTTTGTAGAAAGCCGACTGGCGCACCGCCTTGATGTGCTGTGGTTTGCCTTGATTGTCGGATTTACCGGCGGCGGCAACAGTTTCTTTTTTATTTTCTTTTTCTTTGCGATTTTGGTGTCTGCTTTTCGCTGGGGAATGGAAGAGGGCGCACGCGTGACGCTGGCGTCAGCGGCATTATTCGCGGCGGCGGGCCTATTGCTCAATAGCGGCATTGACCTGCCGCGCCTGCTGCTGCGCACGACCTTTTTACTGGCGCTGGGGTATATGTGCGTTTATTGGGGTGAATCCAAACTCAGGCTCATGCGCCAGCTGGCGCTACTTCAGGATGTCAGCCGCCTGTCCAACCCGCGTTTTGGCGTGGACCACACCATCACCCGTATTTTGCAAAAAACCCGTGCATTTTTTGATGCCAGTAGCTGCATGCTGGTGATGCAGGATCACGACTCGGGACAGTATTTTCTGCGCACCGTTAAAGAAGATACTGCGGCGCCTTCTTTAAATGCCGAAGGTATTGATGCCACGGCTGCCTCGCCTCTCATGGCATTTGCACAGAATCAATTGATGATTTACCGCCGCCCGCCCTGGGCCGCTTTGGCGCTGCTGTTCGATGAGTCGCTGGTCTGCAGTGGCGAGCCGTACCACTGGACCCGGCAAGATTCGCCGTCGGCAGCCAGAGGTTTGGCGGAAACGATGGAGGCCGCATCGTTTATCAGCGCGCCCGTGGTGCTGAGAAAACAGCAGGGGCGTATTTATGTGATCTCACAAAAAAAATTATTCGACAAAACTGATGCCCTGTTTTTAAACCACATGGCTGCGCAGGCATTCCCCGTGATGGAAAACATAGAACTGCTCGATAAAATGGCTTCCGACGCAGCCGCGCAGGAGCGCAAAAAAATGTCGCTTGATCTTCACGATACGGCCATTCAGCCTTATGTGGGTTTGAAGCTGGGTTTAAATGCTTTGCGCAAAAAAGCATTGGCTGATAATCCGCTGATCAGCGAGCTGGACAAACTCATTGCGATGACTGAAAAAGTCATCAAAGATTTGCGCCATTATGAAAAGACCTTAAAAACAGGTTCCCTGCCGCTTGAGCCGGTATTTTTAACGGCTTTACGCCAGCAGGCGGCGCAGGTCAGGGAGTTTTATGGCGTCGATATTGATATTGCAATGGCCCATGAAATTGGCGTCAGTGACCGGCTGTGTACGGAGGCGCTGCAACTGGTGCGCGAAGGTTTGACCAATATTTGCAAACACACACTGGCGCAGCGGGGAAAAATCAAGGTCGATTGTGTCAATGGCTGGCTCAGAATTCAGATTGAAAACGAAAGCCCGGACTCCGGGACGCCAGCCGTTGATTTTGTGCCGCGCTCGCTGAGTGAGCGGGCGGCAGGGCTGGGGGGGAATGTGCGCGTGATGCAGATTCCCCAAGGTAATACCGTTGTTCACGTCGAAATACCTGTTTAAAAAAGGTTGTGCATGAAATTTCAGAATAAAACGATTCGCGTTCTGCTGGTCGATGACCATCAAACCATGTTGTGGGGACTGGTCAAACTGATTGAAAGCGAAAAACCCCGAATGGAAGTGGTGGGCACCGCGCAAACCGGCGCGCAGGCCCTGGAAAAAATTGCGCAGCTGAATCCCGATGTGGTGCTACTGGACCTGGATTTGGGGGACAGCAGCGCGCTGGACCTGCTGCCTGCGCTGCAGTCGTATCCGCAGTCGCGCATTTTAATTTTCACCGGGGAGCGGGATCAGGAAAAGCTCGATACAGCGGTTTTTAAAGGGGCGCGGGGCGTTTTGCGCAAGGCTGCTTCAGCCGAGCATGTTCTCAAGGCGATTGAAAAAACCGCCGAGGGCGAAATATGGCTGGACCGAGGAACGCTGGGCCGGGTATTCAGTGAATTTATGGCGCC
>CAIYKK010000101.1 GCA_903926695.1 uncultured Burkholderiales bacterium | reverse complement strand
CCAGCACCCCGCCCTGATCGCCCGCCTGCGTAAAAGAAGCGGTCTGCGCCACGCTTTCCATCACCAGATCAGGCTCCGGCACCCTGACTTGCTTGCACCAAGAAAGTCGCTCACGAAGAAGATAAAACAAGACTGAAGTGGACATAGGCCTCTGCGCATTCGGGCTGATTCAACGGCCCAGTTTTCTCATCACTAGCATCGGCAGACGCAGCACGAACCCAACCATCAAGCGGATGTGCATCCAGGTCAGCAGCAAGTTGTCACGGCGGTAGTTGAAATGCGAAACGCCGCCCTCGTGCGCCTGCAAATACTTCACCGGCGCGGGCACATTGACCGGCGGCACACCGCGCCAGCTTAAGCGCACGGCAGCCTCGGGGTCAAAATCAAAACGGCGCATCCAGCGCTGGCCCCGCATCACACGGCGCAACGGCTCCACCGGATAGACACGAAAGCCATACAGCGAGTCGCCAATGCCAGCCCACAAGGTTTCCAGATTGGCCCACCAGTTGGAGATCTTGCGCCCCTGCACGCGCAACGCCGGTGCGCTGGCATCGAATACCGGCACGCCAAGCACCATGGCCGCAGGCGTCGCCTGAGAGCACTGCATGAACGCTTCGATCAGGTTCGCCGGGTGCTGGCCGTCGGAGTCCATGCACAAGGCATGGGTGAAACCCTGTTGCGCAGCTTGGTCCAGCCCATACAACACCGCCGCACCTTTGCCCTGGTTTTGCGGCAGCACAAAAACCCGCAGACCGTCGTCCCGAGCTGCCATTTCCTGCAGAACGGCCGCTGTGCCGTCGGTACTGCCATCGACCACCACCCACACCGGATTCCAATGGGCGCGGGCCTGCGCCACGGTCTCATAGACCTTGGCGCCAGCGTTGTAGCTGGGGATCAGCACCAGATGGCTGCTGGAAGGCAATGTGTACTCGGTGTGCATCGGTCAGGCTCCGCCGGAAAGCGGGGTAATTTCGCTTCGAAAATAGTCACTCAAAGTGACGGTGAAGGCCTTGGGGTTGGTCGGTGGATCAAAACGCTGGCCCAGACGAATGCGAAAGTGCATCGGCATGTCGGGTCGCTTTAACCAAGGCCAACCTTTGCCCAAAAAGCGGCTGTCCTGCTCAATGATGAGGGTCTGAATCGGAATACCGGAGCGGTAGGACACGTAGGCCGCGCCGATTTGAAACTCACCCAAGGGCATCGGGTCGCTACGGGTTCCTTCGGGAAACAACAGGAGCTGGCTGCCGCTGTGCAATTCGTCCACCGCCAGATTGACCGCGCCCAGAAACAGGTCGTTGCGAATGTAGCCCGCCAACCGGGCACCCGCCCCCCACAAGGGATTGCGCATCAGCGACGCCTTGAAAATACAGGTCACATTGGGCAAGCGGGACAACACCATCAGCGCATCCAGCAGGCCGGGATGGTTGACGGCCAGAATCAAAGGCCCAGCACCCCGCAAAGCGTCCAGCGCCGTCAGGTCAAAGCGACCCAGACCAATGACATCGAGTAGCCAGATGTAGGCCCGAAATCCGAGCGTCGCCATCCAGCGCCCCAGCCACTTGCCCCAGCCACTGGGCAAGACCAAGCCCAAGGGCAAGGCCAAGACTGTCCACAGCAAACAGCCCGCGCCCAGCATCACCAGTGCGAAACGCAGGCGCGCAGCAGAATACAGATGGCGAAATATTGGCATCAGAAAAACGGTGTCCAACCCGCGTTACGCATCACCGACAGAGCCATCAAGCGACGGCACGAAAGGCCAGCACGGCGTTGCTACCGCCAAAGGCAAACGAGTTGCTGATGGCCGCCTGCAGCGGCACATCGCGCAGGGCGCTACCCATCACATGGCGAACGCCCAGGCAGTCCTCGGCCACCTGCTCCAGATGCGCGGTGGGCGGGATCGTCTGCCGGGCCAGCGTCAGCACGGTGATCAGGGCTTCCATTGCGCCGACCGCGCCCAGCGAGTGACCATGCATGGACTTGGTGGCACTCACCGCCAACTGCTCGGCGTGGGCGCCGAAGACCTGCCTGAGCGCACTGATTTCAATCGGGTCACCTTCGGCGGTGGCGGTGCCGTGGGCATTCACATAACCGACCTGTTCTGGCGCAAGGTCGGCTTCACGCAACGCCGCCAGAATGGCCCGGGATTGGCCTTTTGCATCGGGACGCACCAAGTGGGCGTGGTCACAACTTTGCCCAAAACCGGCCAGCTCGCAATAGATACGGGCGCCACGCTGCTGCGCATGCTCCCAGTCTTCGAGCACCAGCGCTGCGGCGCCTTCGCCCAGCACCAGACCCTTGCGCCCTTGCTGAAAGGGACGGCAGGCGCGGTACGCGGTTTGCTCATCACCGGCTGCCACCACCCGCATCGCTTCCCAGGCCCGCATGATGATGAATGCCAGCGGCGACTCGGAGCCCCCGGCGACGATCAAAGAGGATTCGCCCCGTTGAATGCGCCGAAACGCCTCACCGATAGAGACGGTGGAAGACGCGCACGCCACAGAATAGGTCAGGCAGGCACCGCCCAACCCCAAGGCCATGGCGATATGGGACGCAGCCGCATTGTTCATGACCATCGGCACCGACAAGGGCGAGACGCGCGTCTTGCCGCGCACGTACATGTCGCCGTAGCCCTTTTCATAGGTCAGGATGCCGCCGGTGCCGGTGCCCCAGGACACGCCGTAGTCGTCCGAACCCGCCCCTTCTCGTGCAAGACCGGCATCCGCCCAGGCGGAAAACGCGGCCGCGACACCTAGCTGGCTGTAGCGGTCGGTGACGTGGGTGATCGCATGGCCAATCGCCTTCTCGGAATCAAACAGGGGGCAAGTCACCGCAGGTTGCACCAGCCGGAAGGGCGAAGTGGGATGCTCGTAGAGACGAATGGCGGATTCGCCGCACAGAATACGGGCAAAAAAATCATCGGCATCGCCGCCAAAGGGGCTCACCATTCCTAGGCCGGTGACAGCCACTCTCCTACCAAACGTCTTGCTCATGAATTCCTGCGGGTTAAAAACTGGACTGCCACAGTGGTGTGCGAAGCGTTGGATTCTAAAGCACGTGATTTTTCAAAAAACCACTCAAATACCCCATGAAATTTGCCCTGTCATGGGTGTCGGCCCATGCCGCACGACCGAGTCGTGCCGTGTGCCGCGCACCTTTAGCAGAAATCGGTTCCGATACAATTGAGGCCCCATTTCACCCCGGTAGCCAGCATGTTATTTGATCAAATCAAGAATTATTTAGTCGATACGGCAGGCGTCGATCCCAAGAAATTTGAGAACCTGGAACTAAAAGTTGCCGATCTTGAATTGGACTCTCTGGGCTTGATCGAAATGCTGTTCGAGGTTGAAGACAAATACGGCTTCCAAATACCGGACCCGATGATTTTTCTGCCCATGAGCTTTGCCGAGATGGTGGCCGCCATCAACGTCATGGTGCAAGCACACGCCAAAACCCAAGCCGCCAAAAGCTAAGTCACGCTCCGTGAATAAAGTTGTTGTCACCGGCTCCGGAATCATTTGCCCTCTGGGTGCCGACAAGGCCAGCACCTTTGCGGCCGCACTTGAAGCCCGTAGCGGCATAGGCGCCTGCCCCGCAGATATCGCCGCCAGACTGCCCCACATTGTGGTGGCCCAAGCCAGCGTCAACCCGCACACCCTGCTGGAGCGCGCCGACCAAGGCCTTGACCGCGCCACCCAATTTGCACTTGTAGCCGCCGCGCAGGCCATCGCTGACGCCGGTTTTACCTGTCCGCCGAGTGATTCACGACGCGTTGGCGTCTTTGTCGGCATCGGCTTTGGCGGCGCGCAAACCAGTGACAGCCTGTACGCCCGCTTTTACCAAACGCTGTCCGACCCCAACCTGAAGCACAAAGATCCGACCGTCATGCATCCGCTCACGGTGCCGCGCATCATGGCCAATGCTGCGGCTGCCGCCATCACCATGCGTTACGGCCTCCACGGTGCCAGCAACACCTATTCGGTGGCCTGCGCCTCCTCGGCCATTGCCATCGGCGAAGCCTGCCGGGCCATCCGCCATGGTTATCTGGACGCGGCCGTGGTGGTCGGGACCGAAGCCATGCTCAACGCCGGAGCCATGCTGGGCTGGAATGCCTTGCGCGTCATGGCCAAGCCGGACGCCAACGATATTTCCCGCAGTTGCCGCCCGTTTTCAAAAGATCGCAGCGGCTTTGTGATTGGCGAAGGCGCTGCCGCGCTGGTGCTTGAAAGCGCCGCCCGCAGCACCCAGCGCGGTGCCCGGGTACTGGCCGAATTGGCCGGTTACGGCTGCAGCAGCGACGCCCAGCACTTGACCGCGCCCAGCGTCGACGGCCAAGCCCACGCCATGCAGCAAGCGCTGCAAGAGGCCTGTCTGGCCCCGGAGCAAATTCAGTACATCAATGCCCATGGCACCGCGACCGACGCCGGGGACGTGACTGAAACCCAATCCATCCACCAGGTTTTTGGCAGCGCAGCGCGACAAGTCGCCGTGAGTTCGACCAAATCCATGCACGGCCACCTCATCGGCGCGACCGGGGCGCTGGAACTGGTGCTGAGCATTGAGGCGATGAACAGCGGCTCTCTGCCACCCACTGCGCACCTGGACAACCCCGACCCCCGCTGTGACCTGGACTACATCCCGCTGCAAGCGCGCCACGGCTGCCATGTCGAGGCGGTAATGTCCAACTCTTTCGCCTTCGGTGGCAGCAATGTCTCGCTCATCGCGCGCCGGTTTACCGCACCATGACAACCGCCATTCCTGAATTTCCCTTCACCCTGGACCGCGAGGCGATTCAGCAGTTGCTGCCTCACCGTGGGCCGATATTTGTCTGCAAGCAGCTGATCGCCCGCGCCCCTCGCATCTACACGGCCATTGCCAACTGGCCGCTGGACAACGCCGTTGTGCAGGGGCATTTTCCGGGCTATCCGCTGGTGCCCGGCGTCATGCTGATTGAAGCGGTGACCCAACTGGCGGGTGCCGGTTTGCTAAGCGCCGATGCCTACGTCCAGTCTTTGCCCGGCGAACGCATTGGCGTGCTGGCGTCAGTGCGGCGTTGCGCCTTCAAGCGTGCGGTGCTGCCGGAACAGGATGTTACGTTTGAGATCAGCTGCCGCCAGATCGGCGCTGATGCGGTACAGGTCACAGCCCAGGCCTTGGTAAACGGCATCGAAGTGGCCCAACTGGAAACCCTGATGGTCTATGCCGATAGAACGCATTTCTCCACTTCCCTGGGCTTGTCCAACTGATCTTTGCCGGTACCGGTGAGGCCGTGGGCCAGAGCGACGCCAGCCACCGAGGCGCCGCCTTGGCGGCACTCCTGAATGACAGGAATGGCCATTTGCCACGCCACGCTCGGTGGTTTTTTTATTCAGGCCGCCGGGTCGTTGAATCAGACCCGGCGCGCCGCCCCAGCCTCAAGCCTCAGTCGGCAGCGGCTGGCCGCTCTTATGCATTTCCATCCAGCGCTTGAGTTCAGCCACATGCTGGGATTCTTCCTCGACAAACTCTTTGGCCAGCACCTGGATTTCCGGGTCTTCGGTGTGCGCCAGCACGTCGGCGTAAAAGCCCAGACCGGCGGTTTCGGCGTCCAGCGCCACCTGCAGCGCCTGCTCGATGCCGATAAACGGGTCGGCGGCCCAGATCGCGGCGGCTTCGGGGCTTTCGATGTCGGGCCAACGGTAGTCGCCTTCCGTCATTTTGGGCAGGGTCCGAAAACCGGCCCGCGCCTTGGCGTCGCCCAGATGCAGCAGCGAATAATCGGCTAGTCGGCGAAACAGCTTGCCCACCTGCTTGTTGCCGACGGTGGTCATGGCATCGGCGAGCTGGCCAAAACGCAGGGCCGCTTCGCTCTCCAACTGAATGGTGTGGGCTAAAAATTCTTCGACGTTTTTCATGGGGTTTCCTTTTTTAAAATTGCGGCGCAGGGGCAATCGGTTCCAGCAGGACTGGCACCTTCTCAGGCGGGCAGCGCCGCCAGGACGGGATCGAGGCCGCGAAACATCGCGCAGCGCAAAAACACCTGGGGCGTGGCTTTTTCCTGTTTGTGCTGGCAGTATTTGGCGACCAGCTTGGCCAGCCCTTTGATGTCGCGCCCGGAGGCGGTCGGGAACAGCGCGGCCAGTTGCTCGGGCATGGCCGCGTCCAGATTCAAACCGAACTGCTCGCCCATCACCTGCCAGATGCGCTGGCGCCCGGCGGCGTCGGGCGCGTGGTAGCGGATCAAGGCGATGCAGCGCGAAACGATGGCCTCGTCGATGTCGTCGATGCGGTTGGTGGTCAAAAACAGCAGGCCGTTGAAATACTCCAGCACGCGCAGGAACACGCCGACGACGGCGTTCATGGTCAGATCGTCGTCGCGGCGCTTGATATAGACATCGGCCTCGTCGATCAACAGCACCGCGCCCCAGCGCTGGGCGCGCAGCAGGATGTCTTTCAGCGAGGCTTCCATCGTCGCCACGTTCAGGCCGAGCTGGCCGGAATGCACGCGGTACAGCGGGCGCTGGATGATCTCGGCGTACACCTCGGCGGTCAGCGTCTTGCCCACGCCCGGCGGGCCGGCGCACAGCACGGTGGTGCCGCCGGACTTGCCGGCAATGATGTCGTCCATCAGCACGTCCATCTCGGCGGTCAGGATGTCAATTAAATCTGTCTGCTCGGGCGGCAGCACCAGCTTGTGCTTGAGCTGCGGCTTGTAGGCGTAGGGTTCGAGGTCGTGAACATGCACCCACACATGGTGGTGCAGGTCGAGGTGGAACATCAGGATCAGCGGATGCACCGGCAGGCGCTTGAACAGCCCGGCGCCGCGCTGCT
>CAIYKK010000100.1 GCA_903926695.1 uncultured Burkholderiales bacterium | reverse complement strand
GGGGAGTGGGTTATGATTTTGGATATTGAGCGGCCACGATTGACGCTGAAATCGGCAGGAATTAAGCTGATTGATTGCGATCATCGAACGCCAGTCGCCGTAAATGAAGGTTATCCTTATATTGCTATTCCCCAGTTGAAAAACGGGCACGTTTCTTTAAACGGTGTGCGACGTATTTCCCGTGAAGACTATTTGGAATGGACTAAAAAGCTAAAACCTCAAGCTCATGATGTTATTGTTGTTCGTCGGTGCAATTCGGGAGACAGTGCGCTTGTGCCGCCGGGCCTTGAGTGCGCTATTGGTCAAAATCTCGTTATTCTTCGCTCAGACGGAGAGTCCGTTCATCCGCAGTTTTTAAGATGGCTGATAAATGGCCCTGATTGGTGGGAACAAGTTTCAAAATTTATTAATGTCGGCGCTGTATTTGATAGCCTGCGCTGCAGAGATATTCCGAATTTTGAATTGACTATTCCACCGCTAGCAGATCAGCATGAAATTTCGACCGTATTGAATGCCCTCGACGACCGCATCGCCGTTTTGCGCGAAACTAACGCCACGCTCGAAGCTATCGCTCAGGCGCTGTTCAAGTCGTGGTTTGTCGATTTCGATCCGGTGCGCGCCAAGATGGAAGGCCGCGCCCCCGAAGGCATGGACGAGGCCACGGCGGCGCTGTTTCCTGACAGTTTCGAGGAGTCAGCGCTGGGCTTGGTGCCGAAGGGGTGGCGGGTTGGGGTTTTAGGTGATATAGCTCAGACGATTAGACAGCAACTTCAGCCTACAGAGCTTCATGCGGAATTGAATTATGTTGGCTTGGAGCATATACCAAGAAAGTCCTTGAGTTTGGATCGCTGGGAAACTGCTGATGGCTTGGAAAGTGCTAAAGCTGTTTTTAGTGATGGCGATATTCTTTTCGGAAAACTGCGGCCTTATTTTCACAAAGTTGTGGTGGCACCATTCGATGGTGTGTGCTCGACTGATATTTTGGTCTGTCAATCTAAAAAACATGCTTATTATGGATTTTCTGTGATGCAGCTTTTTAGTACAGCTATTATCGACTACGCGGAACGGTTATCCAATGGTGCAAAAATGCCTTGAGTTGGATGGATAGATATTGCGGTTTACCCTTTAGTAATTCCTTCGGAGCCTATTGCTAATGAATACACGCGGGTGATTGATTCAATGCTGGCGCGTATGAAATTAAATGTGCATACGGCCCAAACCCTTGCCACCCTGCGCGACACGCTGCTCCCGCGCCTGATCTCCGGCCAGTTGCGCCTGCCCGAAGCCGGGGCGCTCGTCGAAGAATCCATCGTATGAAACCCGCAGCCCAATCCCCGCTCGCCCTGCCCGAAGGCTACGCCGACTGGCTGGCCCAGCTCAAGGGCCAGATTGCTCAGGCCCGGCAACGCGCCGCGCTGGCCGTCAATGCCGATCTGGTGCAGCTCTACGGCCGCATCGGGCGCGAAATTTTGCAGCGCCAGCAAGCGCAGGGCTGGGGCGCCAAGGTCATCGACCGGCTGGCGCGTGACCTGAAAGATGCTTTTCCCGACATGCGCGGCTGATCATCG